>NZ_VTOZ01000004.1:0-145518 GCF_008271345.1 Pseudoselenomonas caprae | reverse complement strand
TTTCTCACTAGGTTTATACTTATCGGAAGTAAATAGTTAGCTATTAATATTTTATAAATCCCCACACTAGATAAAATATAACTCCCCATAAGTATATAAGCAGAAGTATCGATTCTCCTAGATGAGTATTGTTTTCTTTTTCCTCTTTTTCATTTTGCGGATTCATTTTCCATTGTTTTACAAAATAACGCAATGTGAAGCAACTCATTCCTACCAGGAATATTATTCCAAATTCAGTTAAGATTGCATATAAAATAGGAAAGTCATCCTCTTTTAGTAGGTCGATAAAGTTAAAATAACTGAGGATTCCCCCAAAAAAACAAAAAAGAATTTTATACTTCATTCCTTGTATCCTTATCTTTAGACCAGATTAAGTTCTTGTTTTAAAGCTCTTTGCAAAGTCTGTGAAAAATTAATGCCATAGCTTTCTGCTCGTGCGTTTAGCCATGCAGGAATGGTCAAAGTTTTCTTTACCACACGATTAGCCATCTTTTCACGAATACTTGGCATAAAAGTCTCAACCAGGAAATAGGTCTGATTCTCTGGCAGTTTATTCGTATGTAACAAATTCTTGACCGTGGATGGAACTGGCGGCACGTCTCCGTCGTCCTCTATCCCCCAAAGGTGTAAGGCTAAAACCTCACGAGCTTGTTTAACTGCATCAGCTTCATCCTCGCCAAATGAAACGCATCCCGGCAAATCAGGAAACGTTATATGTACGCCGTCATCCTCATAATCCATGATTGCAACGTAGTGATAAAAATTCGGTCTCTCCATAATAGCCTCCTTCCCTCCCAAAAGGGAGGGGACTTAATCAAATGTAAGTCCCGATTGTTTTTCGATACTCTTCAAGTCGTCACGACTCAAATCCTTAACTGGATGCCGGACAGTAACACGTTCTTTCTTTGTCGGATGCTTGAGCTGATGATGGTCGCCTATGCAGGTAACCTCTCGCCACCCATCTTTTTTCAAGATTTTGAGTATCTCCCTGGAAGAATATCATTTCATGATTTTCTCCTTCCAAGTCTATCTTAGCACGTGCTTTTATACGTGTCAAGATAATGCAAGTATATAAGCATCTTCTGTCATCCACAAAAGCGGCGCAAGAATTGGTTGAAACTCGCCTGCAAGCCTTGATAATTTACCGCAACGGAATGTTACTTTTGCTCACCAGCCGGGTAGCGTTATGGATGCCGATTTCTTCGAGGAGCTTGACATAGGCGGTGCGGATTACTTCGGCATATTGGCTTGGGCCGATGATGATTTCTTCCAGAGCTTCCTGCAGCGGCAGGCCTGGATATTCATCGCCAGGACCGCAGATTGGCAATTTATAGATGATCTGCGGGATTCCGTCGATGACTTCGATGTCATATGCCAGCCGTCCCTGTGAGGATTCTTTGTAGATAAACCGCCATTCGCGTTCTTCGACAAAGCCGGGATTTTTGATGGAAAACAGCGATGTCATCAGCATATCGGTAAAATAGTTCAAGACCTGCATGGGCTTATGCTGCTGGAGGGCTGCCAGATTGCGTTCGATATTTTCGAGCATCCAGTCAAAGCCGGCTGAAAATTGCTCCTGCGTCAGATATTCCACCGGCGATAACAGCAGCGGCAATGGTTCGAGCGGGCGGAAGATGGCATTGGGATTGAGGACGAAGGCAACGCCTGTCTTGCGTCCATAGGCACGCCACATGGACAGCCGCCCCCTGCCCTTTTCTTCCGGTGCATGTTCGGAGACGCAGGCCAGATAGGTATGGGTGATGTATTGCTGTTCGTTGCGGTTCAGGTCGCTGAGCAGGGATTCCAGCATATTGCTGCCCCAGTGCAGCTGCTGGCTGATGGCCTGGATCCGCTGGCGCCGTGCTGCGGAGCTGTAAATGGTATGGTTGAGCAGCTGGATGCCGTAGTCGATTTCACGGTAGTCGTTCATGCAGGCCGCCGCCCGCATCCAGAGATGACGCCCTTTGAGGATGTTGATGCCCGTGGTCGCACTGGTATAGTAGGCAAAATGCATGTTTTCCAGCTTGGTCTCCTCCAGCCGCCGTGCATAGATGGGCTGGAAGATCTTCAGATATTCGCCACGGTCATAGGCTTCGGCTGTGCGGATGCGGCTGCCAGCAGTGTTTGCCTCGGTGGCGATGCCGTTTTCCTCGCAGGCAGCCAGCGCTTTCTCCAGCGGCATGGGACGGCCGAAATAGAAGCCCTGCATCTTCTCGCAGCCGATCTTGGTCAAGAAATCGGCCTGCTCTTTTGTCTCCACGCCCTCTGCGATGGTGTGGATGCCGACTTTCTTCGCCATGCAGACCGCGGATTCGATGATTGTCTTGGCGCGTGGCGAAAACGGTGCTAGGAACCGCATATCGATCTTCAAGGCTTCGAACTGATGGTTCTTCAGCACATTCAGGGAGGAACTGCCCTCGCCGAAGTCATCGAGCCATACCAAGTAACCAGCTGCTTGAAAGCGCTTCAACGAGGATTCGATGCGCTTGTCCTGGGCAAAGATGTTTTCTGTGACTTCGATGCGCAGCAGTTCACGGGGCAGCTGATACTGGTCCATCGCCGCTTCTACCAGGGCAAAGAAATCCCCGGCCAAAAAGTCAAGCCGCGACAGGTTCAGGGAAATCGGCAATTGCGGCTGGTTCTGCTGCTGCCTGCTGGCAAGCGTTTGGCAGACCTCTTTGACTACGGCCAGATCAAGTTTGTGCGTCTGGTTGGTGGCTTCCAGCACACCGAGAAAAACGCTGGGCGTGATCGTGCCGTAGATGGGATCTGTCCAGCGGGCCAGAGCTTCAAAGGCACAGATTTTTCCCGTCAGGCTGCGGATGATTGGCTGGTAATGGACGGTGATCTCATGCCTTTCGATCGCCTCGTCGATATGCTTCGCCAGATAGCATTCCAGCGAGGTCTTGCCTGCAAGCTTTGCGTTTGCTGTATCCATAATCCATCGACTTCTTTCTCTTGCAGATTATCAGCGAGAATGGTATCGTTTCTCATGGCCGCGGATAGCGTGGGGTCATAGGAATTCGTCCTGCTCGATGTTGGCACTGCCGCATACGGGACAGCTGATGGCGTAGTCATCGGCCAGCCAGCGATAGCCGCAGTCTTCACAGACATAATTGTTGTAGACGTAGTTGTTTTCGTCATCGTAGTAACGCTCATCATCATCGTCGTCATCAAACATGATGTCCCCTCCTCCTTTGCACAATACCCCCATGGAATCGGCAGGGTGCGAGTTCATGGGGGTACTTTTGTTTCCAGAAAAGATTATGCTTGTAGCTTGCCAGCCGTGGCACCGTAGATGGCAAATTCGTTTTTGCCGTCGAGTCCCAGGACTTCGTTGAGCTTGTCGTCCTCGTAGGCGCCCAGTGCGCAGACGCCTATCTTGACCGTCTGGGCCGCAAGATATAGGTTCTGGCAGACGTGGCCAGCATCGAGGAACAGATAGCGGTAAGCGCGGCTGCCGAAGAGATAGGTCATGCGCTCTGGCACGGCGCTCCAGACAAAGGTAACCGCATTGTTCTTGGTCATATTCTGGGCCCGGAAGCAGGCGCAGAAGGCTTCGCCCATTTCCTCTGCCGTCCGTAGCGGCAGCAGGGCGTGCTCAAAGGCCAGATAGCGATAAAGCCCTGGCTTTATGCCCTTGACGTTCTGGATGAAAAGATACGTCTCGAAGGCATGGCGGGCACCGGCTGACGGCACATTGCGCTTGCTGGCGCCCTTGGGCAGCCCCATCTTGACGCCCTGGGTGCACCAGAGCAGATAGGAAAGCTCCTTTATCGTCAGCGGCACCTGGCTGTACTGGCGCACCGAAGCCCGCAGCTCGATGACCTCGAGAAAGTTGACCGGTATATCCGGCAGGAGTTCAGGCTCAGGCAGTGGAATGATCTTCGTGCCAGGGGCCACGGCTTTTTCCGGTGCTGGCGGTTCGGCACCTTCCATTTTGGGGACGCTGGGATTCTTGGCCATGGTGGTTGCGGCCAGGAACTCCTGCGCGATTGGATATTCTTTCATAGGGTAATCCTCGCTTACATATCCGGACGGACGCCGGTCTTGCCTGTGAACTGGTGATAGTTTCCACCCTTGCGGCGGCTCATAAGCTCATCTAAGAGCTGATCTGGCGTGAGCTTGTGATAGGCCAGCAGCACCAGGCAGTGATACCAGAGGTCGCCCATCTCGTAGAGGACTTCCTCCGGCGCCTGATTCTTCGAGGCAATGACTGTCTCCACGGCTTCCTCGCCGACTTTTTTGAGAATCTTATCCTGTCCTTTATCGAAAAGATAATTCGTATAGGAGCCTTCCACGGGATTGAGCTTGCGGTCCTGGATGACGTTGTAGAGGTCATTCAAGACCGTAGCCAGCGATACCTGCGGCTCCGGCGGCACGACAGCCACGCCCTTTTCCTCCTCGCCCACGAGCTTGCGCCCGCTGAAGCAGGTATAGGTGCCCGTATGGCAGGCCACACCCGTCTGATGGACCCGCACCAGCAGCGTGTCGCCATCACAGTCGTAGGAGATTTCCCGCACCTTCTGCTTGTTGCCAGACTCTTCGCCCTTGTTCCAGAGTTTCTGGCGGCTGCGGCTGAAGAACCAGGTATACCCTGTCTCAATCGTTTTCTTGAGGGATTCCTCATTCATATAGGCCATCATGAGGACCTGACCGTTCTCCTCTTGGATGATGGCCGGTACCAGACCTTTTTCGTCAAATTTTACCATGGAAATATCAATGTTTTTGTCCATCAGAATCTTACCTCCACGCCACGAGATTTCAGATAATCCTTGACCTGCCGCACCGTGAACTGGCCATAGTGGAACACCGAAGCTGCCAGAACCGCATCCGCCTTGCCCAGCGTCAGCACATCGTAGAAGTGCTCGAGCTTGCCAGCACCGCCCGAAGCGATGACGGGCACATCGACGGCCTCCGAGACTGCCCGCGTCAGCGGTATATCATACCCATCCTTCGTGCCATCGGCATCCATGCTCGTGAGCAGGATTTCGCCAGCACCGAGGGCTACGGCCTTCTTGACCCATTCGATGCAGTCAAGGCCCGTCGGCGTGCGGCCGCCATTGATGAAGACTTCCCATTTGTCCTCGCCTGTGCGGCGCGCATCGACAGCGAGCACGACACACTGGCTGCCAAACTTTTCGGCACCTTCGCGGATGAGCTCAGGATCCTTGATGGCAGCTGTGTTAAGCGAGGTCTTGTCCGCTCCAGCCTTCAGCATGCGGCGCATGTCCTCTGCCGAGCGGATGCCGCCGCCCACCGTGAAGGGGATGAAGACCTGGGAGGCGCAGTCCTTAGCTACCTGCACCATGGTATTGCGTTCTTCGTTGGAGGCCGTGATGTCGAGGAAGACCAGCTCATCGGCACGCTCTTCGTCATAGCGTGCCGCCAGCTCCACCGGATCGCCTGCATCCCGCAGGCCTACAAAATTGGTTCCCTTGACCACCCGGCCATCTTTGACGTCAAGACAAGGAATTATCCGTTTCGTATACATTTTAATCCTCCTTGGCGGCAATTTCAATAGCCTGCTGTAAATCCAGGGTACCCATATAGATCGATTTGCCGACAATCACGCCTTCGATGCCGTCCTTTTCATAGGGCTTGAGGGCTTCGATATCCGCCGTTGACTTGACGCCCCCCGAGGCGACGATATTCACGCCGCTTTCCCGGGCCAGCTTGGCCGTAGCCTCCACGTTGACACCTTCCAGCGTACCATCGCGGGAAATATCCGTATAGATGATGGTCTTGACTCCAGCTTTCTTCATTTCCTTGGCCAGCGTCGTGACATCCACATCCCCGGAAACGCCCCAGCCATCGACGGCCACAATGCCATCTTTGGCATCGATGCCGACCACGATGCGGTCACCATATTTGGCGCAGGCCTCCTTGACGAGGGCAGGATTCTTGACCGCCACCGATCCGAGGATGACGCGGCGCACGCCCAGTGCCAGCACTTCGTCGATATTCTCCATCGTGCGGATGCCGCCACCGAGTTCCACCGGGATGTCCACCGCGGCGAGGATCTCTTTCACGGTCTCAAGATTGCGGGATGCACCAGCCAGCGCGCCGTCAAGATCGACAAGATGCAGGAACTGCGCCCCCTGACTTTCCCACTTCTGGGCCATTTCAGCAGGTTTATCGGAAAAGACAGTCTCCTGCGCAAAATCGCCCTTGAACAGGCGCACGCATTTACCGTCGCGGATATCGATTGCAGGGAAAATCAGCATGGTTACAACTCCTTTTAGTCTTCTACGAAATTCTTGAGGATCTGCAGGCCAACGTCGCCTGACTTCTCGGGATGGAACTGGGTGGCCTGGATATCACCGCTGGCAACGGCGGCAGTAAGCCGCTCGCCATACTCGGTCCAAGCCGTGACGACCGACGGATTGTCAGGCACCGCATGGTAGCTGTGGACGAAATAGACATAGGGATTAGCCGCAAGTCCCGCAAAGAGGTCAAGGGGCCGGCGCGGTCTCACGACAGACAGGCTGTTCCAGCCCATATGCGGCACCTTCAGCTCCGGTGCCTGGATCTTCCTGACCATTCCCTGCAGGAAGCCCAGGCCGCGGACACCTGGCGACTCCTCGCTGCCCTCGAAGAGGATCTGCAAGCCGACGCAGATGCCAAGCAGCGGCTTGCCGCTGTCGACGCACTGGCGGATGGCGGGGATGAGCCCCGAGTCCGTGAGTTTCTTCATGCACTCGCCAAAGGCACCGACGCCTGGCAAGACGAGCTTATCGGCCTGAAGGATGTCCTCTGCCCTGCTGGTTACCTTGACGTCAGCCCCCAGGGCGGCAAAGGCCTTCTCAACACTATATAAATTACCTGCTCCATAGTCGATTATCGCAATCATCGCTGGCCCTCCTCTTTACAGCATGCCCTTCGTGGATGGGATGCCCTCGACACGTGGGTCGTCTTCTACCGCCTGGCGGATGGCATGGCCTAGGGCCTTGAAGACAGCCTCGACCTTGTGATGGGAATTCGTGCCATAGAGGACCTTGACATGGAGCGTGATGCCCGCATGGAAGGCAAAGGCCCGCAGGAATTCCTCGGTGAGCTCCGTATCGTAGCCGCCAATCATCGGCGCCATCTCGCCGCCATCGTAGACGAGGAAGGGCCGCCCGCTGATATCGAGGGAAACAAAGGCCAACGCCTCGTCCATCGGCAGATAGAAGGTGCCGTAGCGGCGGATGCCCTTCTTATCGCCAATGGCCTGCTTGAAGGCCTGTCCGAGTGCGATGCCGATATCTTCTATCGAGTGGTGCCCGTCGACCTCAAGGTCACCGTCACAGGCCAGCGTCAGGTCGAGCAGGCCATGGGAAGCCATGAGGTTCAGCATGTGATCGAAGAAACCGATGCCCGAATCGATGACGCCATTGCCACGGCCGTCAAGATTCAGCACGAGCTTGATGGCTGTTTCCGCCGTTTTGCGTTCTACAGATGCTGTACGCATACTCATGCCCTGCCCTCCACAAACTGCCGGATGGCATCAAGCCACTGATCGTTTTCTTCGCGCAGGCCCATTGAGATGCGCAGGCAGTTCTTGAGCCCCGGCGCATCGCCGAAGCAGCGCACACCGATGCCCTTGCTCTCCAGATATTCGTTGAGCTTTGCTGCCTTGGCATACCGGATCAGCACGAAATTCGTCTCTGACGGATAGACGGTGACGCCGGGCAGCTTGCCGAGCTCGGCGCTCATGCGCTTGCGCTCGGCGATCATCATCTGGATGCGCGGCACATATTCATGGCGCATCTGGTAGACGATGTCAGCCGTGGCCAGCGACAGGACGTTCATATGGTACGGCATGTACGCTTTCTCGATCATCGTGACGATGGCCGTGCTGGCGAGCATGTAGCCGACACGGGCCGAGGCCAGGCCGTAGGCCTTCGAGAAGGTGCGGGCCACGATGAGGTTGGGATGGCTGCTGAGCAGGCCGACTGCTGTGCGGCCATAGAACTCGATATAAGCCTCATCGATGAGCAGTGCGCAGTTGCCATGGATGTTGTCGGCGATGTATTCGATATCGCTGACCGAGTAGCCCGTTCCCGTGGGATTGTTCGGGTTGCAGATAACGGCCAGGGCGGCTTTTTCCTCATTGACCGTATTGACGAATTTCTCGATGTCGAGGGAGAAATCCTCCTCGAGGGCTACCGGGATGCCCGTAGCCTGCGCGGCCTTGGCATAGATGCGGTACATCGAGAAGGAAGGTTCCGGATAGACGATCTTCTTGGCCTTCGTACCGCCAAAGCAGTAGAACAGCTTTTCAATGATCTCACTGGAGCCGCTGCCCAGCAGGACGTTCTCCTTCTGCAGCTTGTGGTTGTCGGCGATCTGCTCGCGCAGGGCATCGTATTCCTCATTCGGATAGCGGTTGAATGCGACGCGGGAGAGACGCCCCATCAGGCGGTCTTCCACCATCGGCGGCAGGTTCATATTGCACTCGTTGGCATTGACCTTGATCTGCCAGTCGCGCTCCACCACATCATAGGATGGCATATCCTTCAAACCAGTACGGTATTTCAACATAATTCTTTATTTCCTCCTCAAACGGATTGCATTCGCATGAGCTTGCAGGCCTTCGTTCTCGGCCAGGCGGATGATATCCTCGCTGACTGCCTGCAAAGCTGGCTGTGTATACGAGATGATGCTCGTGCGCTTCATGAAAGTTTCGACATTCAGTACGCTGTAATAGCGGGCCGTGCCGCCAGTCGGCAGCACATGGTTCGGGCCGGCGAAGTAATCGCCGAGCGGCTCGGGCGAATAAGCGCCCAGGAATACGGCCCCGGCATGACGGATATAGGGAAGCAGCTGAAAAGGTTCCGCCGTCAAGAGTTCCAGATGCTCGGGGGCCGAAACATTGGCAAAGCGGATGGCCTGCCGCATGTCGTCGGCTACCACGATAAGACCGTTGCGTGCAATCGAAGTCTGGGCGATCTCGCGGCGCGGCAGCTTTAAAAGCTGCTTTTCGACCTCGGCTTCCACCTTGGCAGCAAGCTCTGCGTCGTCGGTAATCACGATGCTGGAAGCCAGCGGGTCATGCTCTGCCTGGCTAAGCATATCGGCAGCCGTATAGACGGGATCTGCCGTCTTGTCGGCGACAATGAGGATTTCACTCGGGCCTGCGAGCATGTCGATATCGACATTGCCGTAGACTTCCTTTTTGGCCAGCGTGACAAAGATATTGCCCGGGCCGGTAATCTTATCGACGCGCGGGATGGTCTCCGTGCCAAAGGCCATGGCAGCGATCGCCTGCGCCCCGCCAATCTTATAGATTTTCTTCACGCCGGCAGCGCGGGCGGCAATCAGCACATAGGGATTGATTTGCCCGTTCTTGGGCGGTACCATCATGATGATCTCACGGACACCAGCCACGACAGCCGGTACGGCGTTCATGATGACCGAGGACGGGTAAGCTGCCGTGCCTCCCGGTACATAGATGCCCACCCGGTCGAGGGGAATCACCGACTGGCCCAGCAGCGAGCCGTGCTCACGATAGGTCATCCACGAATTTGGCTTCTGCTCCTGATGATACCGGCGGACGTTTTCGGCGGCCTTGTGCAGGGATTCGACGACAGCCGGAGCGGCAGCAGCCTCTGCCGCTGCGAACTCTTCCTCGGTGACGAGGAAGCTCTCCGGCGTAAGCTCGACGCGGTCGATGAGCTTCGTGTAATGGATGACTGCCTTGTCGCCGTCCCTGCGGACATCGCCGACAATCTGGCGCACAAGCTCAGCCGCACTCATATCACGGCCGAAGAGCTTTTTATTGCTCTCGCGGATCTTCGGACTAAGCTCTACTTCATCAAAGGCAGCCTTCGTGAGCATGCGCTCGACTTCCAGCTCCCCAACCTCACTTGCTTTTACGATTCTCATTTTGCAGCCTCGCTTTCCAGTATCTTACGCAAATCACTGACCATGGTATGGATGCGGTCGAATTTCATCTTGAAGCTCACGCGGTTGGCGATAAGCCGGGCCGTTGCCTCCTGGATGGATACGATCTCCTCGAGATCGTTCTCCTTGAGGGTCGTCCCCGTCTCGACGATATCGACGATGCTCTCCGACAGGCCGACGATTGGGCCAAGCTCGATCGAGCCATTGAGCTTGATGTATTCCATCTGCATGCCGTGGCGGTTGAAGAACTGCTCGGCGATATGCGGGAACTTCGTCGCGACGCGGGTATGGTTGTAATCTGTAAGTTTGGCGCGCTTTTCGGCCTTTGGCACAGCCATCATCAGATGGCAGCGGCCAAAGCCGAGATCCAGGAGCTCGTAGACATCCTTGCCGGATTCGAGCAGGACATCCTTGCCGATGACGCCGATATCGGCGGCACCATACTCTACATAGGTCGGTACGTCGGCCGTCTTGGAGACGATGAACTTTATTTTCTTCTCCTCATTGGTGATGACGAGCTTGCGCGATTTATCGGATAGGCCTTCTGCCGTATAGCCAATCTTTGCCAAAAGTTCTGCCGACAGGCCAAACAATTTCCCCTTAGGCAGGGCAATTGTCAGGTAATCCATATTGTTTGACTGCATAGTTGACCTCCTGGATAATTCTTTATCTCGTTAAAGTAATAACATGTAACAATACTAACATGTAAAGTTGTAAACGTCAAGCCAAGGTGTTAATTTCTTTCGTCCGCCTCACGCAGCAGGCAGAGCTCCGGAGCATCACCGGCAGCTGGCGGCTGATGATGCCTGGCGATGAGCGCCGCTTCGCCGGTCAGGCCGATGGCGCGCAGCTTGGCGGCGCCGATCTCTGCATGATGGTAGTAGACGTAGATGGCATGGCCAGGCTTTGACCAAAGTCCCTGCCCCCCAGGGCAGGCGAGCTTCTCAGCCAGCCGGGGCAGGAAACGGTCCATGAGCACCGTGAAGACCTTGCCCCAGACGTCAAGATCCCCCCTGACGCGGCCGACATCGTGCAGCAAGGCGCAGCGCAGCAGCATGGACCGGTCAACGGTCAGATCTGACATGTCAGCCAGTGCCAGCGCCGTGCGGGCCACATGGAGTGCATGATACTGATCGGCAGGATGCATCGCATAGAAAAGCGGCTGTGCCGCTTTGGGGATTGACTTGTCAACAAAGGCCCGGTCAGCAGGCGTGATATCTGCCGTCATGGCGCGGTAAAATTGACGGACACGCTGCATCATGCGAGGTATACCAATTCGCGGTAGCCCTTGGCAAGCTGGGCTGTTTCGGCTTCAGACTGCGTCTGCGACGCGAGGGACAGCTCGACGGTCTTGCCTTCGCGGCGCAGTGTTTCGGCTTTGGCGATGGCTGCTGCCTCTTTGCCCGCCGCATAGGCCAGATAGATGTCGCGGGCGCGCATCGGGCGTTCGATGCCCTGGCGCTCCAGAGCGAGCAGGATGCGCTCGATGCCGCTGGCAAAGCCCGTGGCCGGGCAGGCATTGCCGAAGTCGGCCAGCAGGTGGTCATAGCGGCCGCCACCGCAAAGCGGGAAGCCCAGCCCCGGCGTATAGGCCTCGAATACCATCCCCGTGTAGTAGCTGAAGTCACGGATGATGCCCAGATCGAAGCGGACGTACTGCTCGACACCATAGGCCTTGAGCAGCCGATAGATTTCACAGAGATTGTCCAGGGCCCGGCGGCTCTGCTCGTTGAGTGCGAGATCGTAGGCCTTCTTTATCATGTCCTCACCGCCGCTGAGCACGGGCAGCTTCTTGAGCACAGACTTCGCCGTTGCGGGCAGGTCGAGGGCGTCCACCGTGTTGCCGAGAGCTACGAGGTCACGCTGCTCCATAGCCAGCTTGAGCTTCTCCTTGACATCAGCGGCGAGATGATACTGCTCCATGATGCCGCTGATGAATTCTACCTGCCCGAGGCAAATCTGGAAATCCGTAAGTCCTGCGCGCAGCAGTCCCTGGATAGCCAGCGCGATGATTTCGGCATCGGCAAACGGACTCGTGCTGCCCATAAGCTCGACGCCAGCCTGATGGAACTCACATTGGCGGCCCATCTGGGTCTGCTCATAGCGGAATACGCTGCTGATATACGATAGTTTCATCGGTAGCGGATATTCCTGCAGGCGGCTGCTGACGAGCCGCGCAATCGGCGTCGTCATTTCATGGCGCAGCGCCAGGGTACGGTTGTCCTTATCAAAGAGTTTGAACAGATGGGCTTCGCTGCTGCGGCTGCTGCCGAGCGTCAGATTGTCGAGGTACTCGATCGTCGGCGTGACGACTTCGTCATAGCCCCACTCGGCAAAGAGCTCGGCAAGCTTTGTCTCGATTGCCCGCTTGCTGGCCGCTTCACTCGGCAGGAAGTCACGGGTACCGTAAGGGATTTCCAATACATTCTTGTCTTTTTCCATCGGTTCTTCGCTCCTTTGATTTTCGGATTGTCGTTTTATTCAGGCTGCTCTGGCAGGCGCTCGAGCACCGTCTTGTAGCCATCAGCACCGTAGTTGAGACAGCGCTTGACGCGGCTGATCGTCGCCGTGCTGGCACCAGTCTGCTCGACGATGTCGTCATACGTATGGCCGGCCTTGAGCATCCTTGCCACTTCGAGCCGCTGCGACATGGATTTGAGCTCACTGATCGTGCAGATATCCTCAAAGAATTGATAGCATTCATCCATGTTTTTCAGCGCGAGCACTGCCTGACATAGCTGGTCATTGAGCTTGTCCTTCAGTTTCGGATTAACCATAATCCTGTATCCTCCTCCAGTTGTTCTTTCCGTCTTTATTCCTTTAGTTTGTGAAATTACCTGTCATTATAGCACAGCCTGCCGCAAAAGAAAAGCCCTTTGGCACGATTAGTCGTGCCAAAGGGCTCAGATTGTAAATTACCACAGCTGTCTGTCCATCTGAAAAGGATTTTTAGCCATCGATTGCAAACTTTATCGTTGCTTCCAGTCCCGGTTTCAGCGTAAACGGCAAATCTGCGGGAAGTGATATACGTACCGTCAAGCGGCCATCACCGCCAGCAGAATCTGACTTGTCAGCTTCATCCTCGGAAGGCGTTGACGGGTCAACGATATCCTGCACTGTCCCCTGCAGTTTGTGGCCATCGAGTTCGTATTCGGCAAACTGGCCGAGACGGATAGCGGCTGCCTGCTCGGGCGTCACGCGTGCCTCGATCCAGGCGCTGCCTGCATCCATGATGTTCGCGATGACCTGGTCCGCTTTGACGGCTGTATCAGCGGCTGCTGTATCCGTAAGGATGACCGTACCTGCTGCCGGTGCGAGGATCTCTGTCGACTGCTGATCCTGCTGGGCATTAGCCAGTGCTGCTTCTGCCTGTTTGACCTGCGCCTCGGCCTGCTTGAGGATTTCGGGGCTTACGGGCACTGTCGTGGTCTGCGCCGGTGCCGTATAGGCCGGCCGGCTGCTTGCCGATTGCGCGGCTGCCTGCGCTGCTGCATAGGCGGCCGCAGCTTCATCGCGCTTGACAGCACTGATAGCGCCCATGCTATAGAGCTCATTCATGCGCTGCATGCGGCTATAGGCCTGCGCCGCACGCTGCTGGGCACCGGTATCGACCTGCGGTACAGCCGCAGGCGCAGCCGGCGTCGTCATCGTCGTGCCCTTCTTGAGCTGCTCGAGGCTTTGTTTGCTGAGCTCAAGGTTCTGCTGCAACTGCTGGATGTCTGCGTCCGTGATATTCGTCTCGACACGGGCAATCACATCGCCGGCTTCGACATGATCGCCATCACTTACTACGACTTCCGTGATCTTGCCGGCCGAGCGGGCCTTCACGGGTACCAGCGTACTGGCTACCTTAGCATCATAGACCGTCAGGGTCTTGTTGTGATGCTGATACCAATAGACGCCGCCACCAGCCAGGAGTGCCAGCAGCACTAGACCAAGCGCGCCGAAGCGAAGGATGTTCTTGACTTTGCTTGTGATGTCTTTTTCCATGCGGGATACCTCCCTACTATATAGTCACCAAGATAGAACGACTCCCTCTTTCCAGAGGGAGTCTGTTCCTTTATCTATGGAACGATCAGCCGAGCTGGCTTTCGATCATGGCAAATGCCTTATCGAGTGCCTGCGGGATCGCATTGGCGTCCTTACCACCAGCCTGGGCCATGTCCGGACGGCCGCCGCCGCCACCACCGACAACAGCAGCTGCTTCTTTGATGACCTTGCCTGCATGGATACCCTTGGCCACCGCGGCCTTATCGGCCTTGACGACGAGGTTGACCTTGCCGTCGTTAGCGCAAGCCAGGACGACAACGCACGGCGACTCGAGCTTCGAGCACGTCATATCGGCAACGTCGCGGAGCTCATCCATGCCAGCAGCATTCGATTTGCCGCAAGCAACCGCAACGCCATTCACGGTCTTCATGCCGCCGAGTAGATCTGCAGCATCAGCCTGCTCACGCATAGCAGCGACTTCCGCGAGCTCTTTCTGCATAGCCTTGACCTCAGCCTGTACCTTCTCGATCTGAGCCGGGACATCTTCCTCCTTGGCCTTGAGCTTGGCAGCAGCCTCGGCGAGGACTGCCATCTTGCCCTGGACATAGTCAAGGGCAGCCTGGCCCGTGATAGCCTCGATGCGGCGTACGCCCGATGCGACACCGGACTCGCTGACGATCTTGAACATGCCGATCTGGCCGACGTTCTTGACATGGGAACCGCCGCAGAGCTCCATCGAGAAGCCCGGGACTTTGACGACGCGGACAACATCGCCGTATTTCTCGGAGAACAGGGCCATAGCACCAGCGGCCTTCGCCTCTTCGATGCCCATATGGCTGATCTCGACATCCGTGCCCTTGAGGATCTCGAGGTTTACGAGTTCCTCGACGTCAGCGAGCTGCTGAGCCGTCACCGGCTCGAAGTTCGTGAAGTCAAAGCGCAGGCGCTCCGGCGTAACGGAGGAGCCTGCCTGGCTTACCTGGTCGCCGACAACCTGCTTGAGGGCAGCCTGCAGCAGATGGGTAGCCGTATGGTTGCGGGCCGAAGCCAGTTTCTTCGTCTGGTCGACTTCGATCTTGACCGTCTCACCGACCTTGAGCTGGCCTTCCTCAACATAGGCAACATGGTATACCGTGCCATCCGGCAGCTTCTTGGCATTGACAGCCTTGATGCGGCCGAACTCGCTGACCAGCATACCCTCGTCGCCGACCTGTCCGCCGCCTTCGGCGTAGAACGGCGTCTTGTCGAGGATGATGCCAGCCTCTTCGCCGTCCGTGATCTCATCGACGAGCACGCCGTCTTTCCAGATAGCGACGACTTTGCCTTCTTTGGCCGTCTCGTCTACCGTCAGCTTGCTGACATCGATGCTCGAAAGGTCTGGAACCTCGACGCGCGTGTTCTCGGCACGTGCGTTGCGCGCACGCGTGCGCTGCTCTTCCATGGCCTTCTCGAAGCCCTCCTTGTCGAGGTCGAGCTCGTTCTCGTGCAGGATCTCCTCGGTGAGTTCCCACGGGAAGCCGAAGGTATCGTAAAGCTTGAAGACAACCTGGCCATCGAGCTCCTTCTTGCCAGCCTTCTTGACCGTCTCGATCTCGCCGTTCAGGAGCTCCATGCCCTGATTGAGGGTAGCAGCAAAGCGGTCTTCTTCGATGCTGATGACCTTCTTGATGTAGTCAGCCTTGTTGATGAGCTCCTCGAAATCCTTGGCGCCACGGTAGATGTTGACAGCAGCGTCAACGGCACCCTCGAGGAACTTGTCCTTGATGCCGAGCATGCGGCCATGACGGATAGCACGGCGCAGGATGCGGCGCAGGACATAGCCACGGCCCTCGTTGGACGGCAGGATGCCATCCATGATCATGATAGCCATGGAACGGGCATGGTCAGCGATGACCTTCAGCGAGATATCCTTCTCGTCATCCTCGCCGTATTTGACGCCAGCAACGTTGGCAGCATATTCGATGATCGGATAGAGCAGGTCTGTCTCGAAGTTCGTCTTCTTGTTCTGGACAACGGAGGCGATACGCTCAAGGCCGCAGCCCGTATCGATGTTCTTATGCGCGAGGTTGGCATAAGAACCATCTTCCTGCTTGTCATACTGCGTGAATACGAGGTTCCAGATCTCAAGATAACGGTCGCAGTCGCAGCCTACTGCGCAGTCCGGCGAACCGCAGCCGCGCTCCTCGCCGAGGTCGATGTAGATCTCGGAGTCCGGGCCGCACGGGCCAGGGCCGATTTCCCAGAAGTTATCTTCCATCTTGACGATATGATCCTGCGGGAAGCCCGGCTGGGATTTCCAGATTTCGATGGCTTCCTCGTCGTCCGGATAAACCGTTACCCAGAGTTTCTCCTTCGGCAGCTCGACGACTTCCGTCAGGAACTCCCAAGCCCAGGGGATAGCCTCACCCTTGAAGTAATCGCCGAACGAGAAGTTGCCCAGCATCTCGAAGAACGTCTGATGACGCGCCGTGCGGCCGACGTTCTCGATATCGCCGGTACGGACGCAGCGCTGGCTCGTCGTGACGCGCGTGCGAGGCGGCTTCATCTTGCCCGTGAAGAACGGCTTCAGCGGCGCCATGCCCGCACCGATCAAAAGGAGCGTCGGGTCATCTTTCGGAATCAGAGAGAAACTCGGCAGGCGCAGATGGCCTTTTTTCTCGGAAAAGAACTGCAGATATGCTTCGCGCAGTTCGTTACCACTCATATACTTCAAAAAAATCTACCCCCATATAGGTATTTTCAGCAGTGACTTTATCACTGTTGTGTTTATAGAACATCTAGTTGATTATTTTACCATATTTTTCCACGCTTGTGAAACGTTTTATTACAGGTTTACGATTTGGCTTACGAAAGGCTCGCTGCCGCCTCCTGTGCCTGCTCCGTCGTCATGAGGATTTCGCGTGGCTTGCTGCCGGCATTCGGGCCGACGATATGGAGCTCCTCCATCGTGTCGATAAGCCGGGCCGCACGCGTGTAGCCGATGCGGAACCGGCGCTGGATGCTCGAAGTCGAAGCCTGCCCTGTCGACATGACGAGATTGACCGCATCCATCAAGAGTTCATCGGTTTTCGGCGCATTGCTGCGGCCGCCATTTTCCTCGGCCTGCTCGGCAGCCAGCGCCTGCTCGGTGAACGCGACGATTTCCTCGTTGGTCTCCATCTCCTGCCCCTGCGAACGGATGAAGTTCAAGAGGTTTTCGACTTCATCATCGCTGATGAACGCCCCCTGTACACGGCGCGGCTTGGCTGCCCCTACTGGATAGAAGAGCATATCGCCCTTGCCCAACAGTTTTTCAGCACCGCTGCGGTCAAGGATCGTACGCGAGTCAATCTGGCTCGATACAGCAAAGGAAATACGCGAAGGAATGTTGGCCTTGATGATACCCGTGATGACATCGACGGAAGGCCGCTGGGTGGCCAGCACCATATGGATGCCAGCGGCACGGGCTTTCTGGGCCAGACGGCAGATGGCATCCTCGACATCGTGGGGCGCGACCATCATGAGGTCAGCCAGCTCGTCGATGATGATGACGATGGCAGGCATCTTGTCATCGGGGAATTTCTTATTATAGGTATCCATGTTGCGGACGTTGTGCTCGGCAAAGCTGGCATAACGCTTCTCCATCTCCTGCACCGACCAGTTGAGCACCGAGGCCGCCTTCTTCGGATCCGTGACGACTGGCACCATCAGATGCGGGATGCCGTTATAGCCCGAAAGCTCGACCATCTTCGGGTCGACGAGGATGAACTTGACCTCATCGGGCTTGGCCTTGAACAGCACGCTCGTGATCAGCGTGTTGATGCAGACGGACTTACCGGAGCCCGTGGCACCGGCGACGAGCAGATGCGGCATTTTCGCCAGGTCAGCAAAGATAGCCTGGCCGCCGATATCCATGCCAAGACCTACGGTCAAGCGGGATTTGGCATCGGCAAATTTCGGGCTTTCGAGCACCTCACGGAGCTCTACGCCCTCGAGTTCCTTGTTCGGCACCTCGATGCCGATGGCAGATTTGCCTGGTATCTGCTCGATGCGCACCGAGGAAGCCGCAAGGCGCAGGGCAATATCATCGGCAAGATTCGTGATCTTGCTGACCTTGACACCTGGCGCCGGCTCAAGCTCATAGCGCGTGACGGCCGGGCCATGGCAGGCGTTGATGATGGTTGCCTTGACCTTGAAATCGGCCAGTGTCTGCTGGAGCGTGCGCGCGTTGTCCTCGATCTCGATTTCAAGCGCAGCATTCTTTTTCTTCGCATGCTTGGACAAGAGCTCCGTGACTTTCGGCATCTCATAGGGTTTAGCAGGTGGCGGGGCTGCTAAACTGCCCCTGCCCGCAGCCTCCGAGCCATCGAGCAAGGCCGCGGCCGGCCGGATGGGCGCAATCTCGCCGTATTCGGGCAGCGGCGTTGGATTCTTGCGCATGGGTTTGGGCGATGGGGCGACGACCGGCTCTGTATGCGGCACGGTCACAGGATTTTGCGGGATGTCCGGTTCCTCCTCCTGGCTGCGCCCGTATTCAATCGTGAATTTTGGTACCGGAGGTTCTTCGCTTGCCGGCTCTGGCTCTGGTTCAGCGATAACCGGTTCTTGTCTTTCCGCTTTATCCGGCGCAAGCTCAGCGGGCATTTCGTCTTCCGTCTGGGCAAAATGCGGATCGCGCTCCTGATTGTAGAACGAATTTTTGACCTTTTCCTTGACGGCATCGACAACGCGCTCTTCGACGCGGCCGCCGACATCGGCCACCTTCTCATAGGCTACCGAGACAGCTTCACCGGCAGCACTAGCCCCCTTGGCCGCCGTCTGCCGGGTCTTCATAAGGCCCGTGGCCAGCGACCATGTCGTCGAGAGCAGGATGGAGCCGATTGTTCCTGCGCCGAGCAGGATGATTGCGCCATCGACGCCAAAGAACTTGCGCAGGGCAAACAGCAGGCCGCCGCCCATAAGGCCGCCGCCGCGCGGCAGGCTGTCCGGCAGGATTTCTGCGCCAACAGGAATGACAAAATGATGCCAGATGGCAAGCACGGACAAAAACAGCAGCCCCAGCCCAAAGAACCGTGGCGAATAGACCAGCCCGTGATGTTTGGCCATATACTGATACCCGATCAGCAGGATGACCAACGATATGATTGCAGCACCAATGCCAAACAGATAATGCAGGCATTTGGCAAAATACACCCCGACAAAGCCGACATTCAATCCGAACAGGCCGCAGAGTGAGATAAGGCTCACTGCCACAAACGCCAGACCTGCCAGTTCGTACTTACGGCCCGGATTGGCAGGCTTCGCCTCAGCCTTAGCTGCCGGCTTGCGCCGCCGTGTGGTCTTCCGTTCCGTCGTCTTCTTTTTCAAGGGATCACCTCTTTCTCACTAACCTTAAACATGACGCAAAAGGGATGCCTTCCCATAGGAAAGGCATCCTTTGCAATCAAATCATACGCGACCTACTTACTTCGTCAAACGATCGGCACAGCGCTGCGCTTCAAACAGGATGCGCTCCTCATCGAGCGTCGTAAGCGCATGTTTCTCCATCAGGACCTTGCCATCGCAGATGACTGTATCCACCGAACCCGAATTTGCCGAGTAGACGAGCAGGGAAACCGGATTGTTGCGCGGGCACCAGGCAGCGCTGTTCATATCAAGCAGCGTGATATCGGCCTTGCAGCCCTTCGCGAGCCGGCCAATGTCGGGGATGCCGACTGCCTGGCCGCCGAACTCCGTGCCCATCTGCAGGGCCTTGAATGCCGGAATAGCAACCGGGTCCAAGCCATGTACCTTATGCAGCATGGCCGCGAGGTTCACTTCCTCGAGCATGTCGAGATTGTTGTTCGACGAAGCACCGTCGGTGCCGAGCGCTACGCAGACGCCTTCAGCAAGCAGGCGCGGTACAGGAGCAACGCCGCTGGCAAGTTTCATGTTGCTGCCAGGGTTGTGCGCCACGCGGATGCCGTATTTCTTGATGATTTCGATATCGTTGTCGTCGAGGTGGACGCAATGCGCAGCCAGCGTGCCCTTGCCCTCGAAGATTCCCGTCTCGGCAACCCAGTCGAACGGACGGCGGCCGTATTCCTTAAGCGAGCCGTTGATCTCATCGAGCGTCTCATGCATATGGATGTGGATTTCGGCGCCGAGCTCCTGCGCCTTGGCCGCAACCTTCTTGAGGAAGTCCGGCGGGCAGGTATACGGCGCATGCGGGCCGAACATGACCGTGATGCGGCCATCGGCTGCACCATGGAAGTTGCGGTAAAGCTCTGCGTTCTCTTCGAGCTTCTTCTCCCCATCCGGTGCGACACCGATGATGCCGCGCGACAGGACACCGCGCAGGCCGGCATCCATCGCTGCTTCAGCCACGCGCTCCATCCAAGGCCCGTACATATCGGCGAAGGTCGTCGTACCCGTGCGGACCATCTCGAGCATGGCCAGCATCGCGCCCCAATAGATATCGTCCGACGTCATCTTGGCCTCAGCCGGCCAGACCTCGTTGTTGAGCCAGTCCATGAGAGCCATGTCATCGGCATAACTGCGCAGCAGCGTCATTGACGTGTGCGTATGCGCATTGACAAAGCCCGGTATAGCCAGATGATCCGTGCCGTCAATGACTTTGCCCGGACGGAAATCCTCGGGAACATCGCCTATCCCCGCGATGCGGTTGTTGTCGATCATGATATTCGTTACTGGCGTCGTGCCGTCCGGCATTACCGCGCAAACGTTTTTGATCAGTGTTTTCATGTTACTCTTCCTTCCCTTACTTGTATGTTATTCGAGATTCAGATAAGCACGCTGCTCCGGCGTCAGCACGTCAATGCCTACGCTGAGGGCCTTGAGCTTGATCTCCGCAATCTTCGTATTGATCTCTTCGGGCATCAGATAGACGTCCGGTTTCATTTCCCGGCCATGGTTCAGCAGATGCAGTGCCGAGAAGAACTGTACACCAAACGAGAGATCCATGATTTCAGCCGGATGGCCGTCACCGGCTGCGAGATTGACCAGGCGGCCTTCGGCCAGCAGGTAGAGCTTGCGGCCATCGGCCATTTTGAATTCTTCGATGTTGTTGCGTACCGTACGGCGCGATACCGAGCAGCCCGCAAGCTCAGGGATATTGATTTCGCAGTCGAAATGACCCGAGTTAGCCATCATGGCGCCATTCTTCATGACTTTGAAATGGCGCTCGCAGATGACATCCTTATCGCCCGTCAGCGTCAGGAAGATGTCGCCGATTTTCGCGGCCTCATCCATCGGCATGACGCGGAAGCCATCGAATACGGCCTCGATGGCCTTGATGGGATCAACTTCTGTGATGATGACATTGGCGCCAAGGCCACGGGCGCGCAGTGCACCGCCCTTGCCGCACCAGCCATAGCCTGCGATGACGACATTCTTGCCCGCGATGACGAGGTTCGTCGTGCGCATGATGCCGTCCCAGGTGCTCTGGCCCGTGCCATAACGGTTGTCAAACAGGAATTTCATATAAGCATCGTTGGCCGCGATCATCGGGAACTCAAGCTTGCCCTCTTTGGCAAGCCCCCGCAGGCGGTGGACGCCTGTCGTCGTCTCCTCGGAACCGCCAATGATATTCGGCAGCAGCTCACGGCGCTTCGTGTGCAGAAGATGGACGAGGTCGCCGCCGTCATCGATGATGATGTCCGGTTCGATGTCCAGGGCCTTATCGATGAACGTGAAGTATTCCTCTTCGGTGCAGCCATGCCAGGCAAAGACGTTGAGACCGTCCTCGACGAGAGCCGCAGCGATGTCGTCCTGGGTAGACAGCGGATTGCTGCCCGTGATGGCAACTTCTGCACCAGCATGCTTGAAGATCTCCGCCATGTAAGCGGTCTTCGCCTCAAGGTGCAGCGTGATGACCATCTTCTTGCCGGCAAAGGGTTTCGATTGCGAAAACTCGGCATCGATAGATGCCATGACCGGCATGAAGTTCTTTACCCACTCAATCTTGTCATGCCCCGAAGGTGCCAGCTTGATATCACGGATCATAGATTCCATAAGAAATACCTCCCTGTTTGCAGCGAACAAATCTAATTTATTTTATCACGAAAACGTGTTTGCTGCCACCTTATTTTTCCAGGCGCTTGTCAAGCTCCACGTAGTCCGTGATGTCGATAATGAGCGGTGTCACCGAAATATAGCCTGACTCGGTGGCATAGATGTCGGTCGCACTGCCCTTGTCCGAGTCGTAGATCTCGCCTGCCATCGTATAGAAGACGCGCCCGTCCTTTTCCTGCTGTTCGAAGGCATTCAGATAGTCCCGCTTGCCCTGGCGGCCAAAGACATACTGCGGGCGGCCGTCCTTGAGCTGCTTCGGGAAATTGACATTATAGAAGATCGGCTTTGCCGTCTGACCTGTCAATTGACCCGTCAACTTTGACAAGTCAGCGGCAAAGATGGCCGCTGACTCGTCATAGGACAGCTGGCTGTCGACATCGAGGGACAAGGCCACCGAGGAGATATCGTGCAGATAGCCCTCCATGGCCGCACCGACCGTCCCCGAATAAAGCACATCGGTAGCCAGGTTCGCGCCATGGTTGATGCCCGACACGACAAGATCCGGCTGGGCCTCGCCAGCGACTGCCTCCAGATAGAGCTTGACGCTGTCCGTCGGCGTGCCATCGACGGCAATCGCCGTGATGCCATAGGCTGCCTCGAGCCGTTCGTCGTGCCTGACCTCCATCGGTTTGCCGACCGTCAAGGCATGGGCCATGCCGCTCTGCTGATACATCGGCGCCGAGACAATGACCTCGTGCTCCTTATAGAGTGCCTTGACCAGTGCCTCGATGCCCTTTGCCTCAATCCCATCATCGTTCGACAAAAGAATACGCATACGATCCCTCCATAGCAAAACATATACAAAAAAGGCCGTCCAAAACATGGACAGCCCTAAATCTCAATGGTGACCCACCACGGAATCGAACCGTGAACCTACTGATTAAGAGTCAGTTGCTCTGCCAGTTGAGCTAGTGAGTCAGCTTTTCTTCAAGAGCCTTGCGGCTCCGTCCCTCAAGGACAGGTATTATATTAACACTATGTTTTTTCATTGTCAACATTTTTTTGAAAATTTTTGGCATCAACCTTCTGCCTGCAGCAAAACAGTGCTTGTGTTCTATTTTGTTCTATGGTATCGTGATAGAGAGAAAGTAAGTTCGTCAACTATCCGTGGAAGGAGGTGAGCCGGCGTTATGGCTCTGCCATCTGTTTTTGCTGCAATCGATTTGAAATCTTTTTATGCCTCTGTCGAATGCCACGACAGGGGACTCAATCCGCTGACTGCCAATCTCGTCGTCGCGGATGCCAGCCGCACGAGCAAGACCATTTGCCTTGCGGTATCGCCAGCGCTCAAAAGCTATGGCATTCCGGGCCGGGCCCGGCTCTTTGAAGTCAACGAAAAGGTAAAGCAGGCCAACCAGCTGCGGCTGGCCGCAGCTCCGCACCATCGCTTTACGGGAAAATCGGCTGATGCCGCCGAGCTTGCCGCACATCCCGAGCTGGCCATCGATTTTGTCATAGCTACGCCGCGCATGGCCCGCTATATGGAAATCAGCACGCAGATTTACAAGATTTATCTGCAATTCATTGCCCCTGAGGACATCCATATCTACTCCATCGATGAAGTATTCATCGATCTGACGCATTACCTGCGCACCTACCGATGCTCGGCGCAGGAGCTGACACGCCGCATGATCCATGCGGTCTATCAAGCTACGCATATCACTGCCACCGCCGGCATCGCCCCGAACCTGTACCTCAGCAAGGTGGCCATGGATATCGTCGCCAAGCATATGGCCCCTGACGCTTACGGCGTCCGCATCGCTGTGCTTGATGAGCAAAGCTACCGGCAGACGCTCTGGCAGCATCGGCCGCTGACGGATTTCTGGCGCGTCGGCCGCGGCTATGCCAAGAAGCTCGAGCAGCATGGGCTCTGCACCATGGGCGATATCGCCCGCTGCTCCCTCGGCAAGGCCACGGACTTCCATAACGAGGAGCTGCTCTACCGCCTGTTCGGCGTCAATGCCGAGCTGTTGATCGATCATGCCTGGGGCTATGAACCCTGCACGATGGCCGCCATCAAGGCCTATAAGCCAGCGGCCACGAGCATCGGCTCCGGTCAGGTGCTTCAAAGCCCCTATCCCTACGACAAAGCCGCTCTCGTGGCCTGGGAAATGACAGACCTTTTGGCCTTAGAGCTCGTCGACAAGAAATTATTGACGGGGCAGCTCAGCCTCGACATCGGCTACGACATCGAAAACACGCACCGAGGCTATCGCGGCCCGCTGCACCGCGACCACTATGGCCGCATGGTCCCAAAGCCCGCCCACGGCAGCAGGCATTTTGCCACGCCGACGGCGTCTTCCTCCCTGCTGCGGCAAACCGTCCGCGAACTCTTTGCCGCCATTGCCGATAAGGAGCTGCTCGTGCGCCGCCTGACCATCACCTTCGGCGACACCATCGCACAGGCAGACTATCAGGCCGCTCCGCCGCCTGTGGAACTTGACCTGTTTGAAGAGCCCGCAGCTAAGGACGGGATTGACGTGTCAACGGCCAAGGAAAACTCCATCCAGCAGACCATCGTTGCGCTCAAGAAACGCTTCGGCAAGAATGCCATCCTAAAGGGCGCCAACCTGCAGGAAGGCGCCACGGCCATCAGCCGCAACAATCAGATTGGAGGTCATCGCGCATGAAGGAAGAACAGCCGAATAAATACGGCGATATCATCAACCTGCCACGTCCTGCGTCCAAGCGTCATCCGCCGATGCCGCTAGCGAAGCGGGCCGCGCAATTTTCGCCGTTTGCGGCGCTGACCGGCTACGAGGACGCCGTGCGCGAAAGCGCCCGCATCACGCTGCCGCCGCCAAACCTTGCCGATGACGAACAGGAGCTGCTGGACCGCAGTCTCCAGCAGGTGATGGCCGCCCCCTCGCCGCAGGCAGTCCTCACCTATTTTCTCGCCGACGCATACAAAGACGGCGGCCGCTATGTAACGCGAACCGCCGTCATCAAACGTCTCGACAGCGTGCACCAGCAGCTTTTGCTGGAAGATGGCACGCACATCGATCTTAGCCATATTGTCCGCATCCAGCCCGCTTGAGCTGGATGTTTTTTAACGGTACTCGAGGTCACGGTTGCCGCTGCGGACCGCCTCGGATACCGGCAGGCTAGCCTCATAGCGGCGGATGATGACCGTTGTCGTCATGACACCTGCCAGCAGGATGATTGCCGCCAGCAGGATAACGCGCATCGTCGAGTTATCCGAATCGCCGTCGCCATCGAACAGGCCGCCAAGGCCTTCCTGTACCGTATCGAGGGCCGGGCCAAAGCTCTCGATGGCGTTATAGGTGTTGTACGCCTGAGCGAAGGTGTTCCAGCCTGCCACACCGAGATTCATCAGCGATTTTTCCCGGGCAAAGTTTATCCAGGACTGGATCGTGATGATGATGCCCGAGCCGATGGCCGGCACGATGATCATCAGATAGATGAGACTGGACAATACGCCGAGCATGCTGGCCGGCAGGTACCCCGTCGATACGGCGATGTACGAAACGACTATCGCATAGACGAAGGTAAAGCCCACCGCCGACTGGATGGCACCGCACCATGCCAGCAGGCGGATCCAGCCGCCAACTGCCTTGGACTCCGCCCAGATCTGCCCGACGTTGCGGGCGTTGAAAAAGCTAATGACCAGGTTTAAGATCATGATACCAATCAACATAGCCATAGTATTCCTCCTTTATCCATAATAATGACAAGTGCTTTTCATTATTACACACATATATTATACCGTGATTATAAAATCTTTTCCAGCTTGGCCTTGAATGAGATTTCCCGCGGCGTATCGATATCGGCAAACTTTATCACATAGGCTCCCTTATCGGTATTCACCGCCAGGATTTCTCCATCCCCCATGATGCGGTGCAGCACCCTGTCGCCCTTGGCAAAGGCTGCCTTTTTCGGCGCATTGGCCGCAGCCATGCGCCGGTCCATATCCCGGATATAAGCCTGGGCATCCTGGCGCGTGAGCGCAGGAACAGGCTGCGCGTATTCCAGCAGGCCATCGTCAAGCTCCAGCAGGAACCGGGACGGATAGCGCAGGGACGCATCGAAGTTGAGCCCTGACGCCGCGGACAGATAGAGCCGCTTCTGGGCGCGGGTCACGGCGACGAATGCCAGCCGCCGTTCCTCCTCCATCGCCTGCTGGGTCCGCGTCTTCCGCGAGGGGAAGATGCCCTCGTTTAGGCCGCAGAGGAACACATAGGGAAACTCCAGGCCCTTGGCCGCATGCACGGTCATCAGCTTCACCTTGTCTCCCGTTTCTGCCGTATCGCTGTTGGTCAGCAGAGCTATCCGCGAAAGATAATCCTCCAGCATCGCTTCTTCGCCGCAGGATGTCTCATACTCATAGATGGCCTGCTTGAGCTCGGCCAGATTATCGAGGCGCTCCTGGCTGCCTTCGGTGCGCAGCATCCGCTCATAGCCGCTGGCATCCAGCAGTGCCGCCAGCACCTCCGATACCGGGCGGCCGCTGTACGAAGCCGAAAACTCCTCCACCAGCTCCACCAAGGCCTTGGCCTTAGTCCGCTGGAAAAGCTCCTGGTCGAGGCTTTGCCGCAGGGCCTCATAGAGACTGCACCCGTTCTGCGCCGCGTATTCCTGCAGGAAGGCCATGCGCCGCTCCCCCAGGTTGCGCTTGGGAACGTTGGCAACGCGCAGGAATGACAAGTCATCCCGGTACGCGATCAGCCGCATATAGGACAGGGCATCCTTGATTTCCTTGCGGTCAAAGAAATGGATGCCGCTGTAAAGGGTATAGGGAAGTTCGGCCTGCAGGAAGACTTCTTCGAGGGAGCGTGTCAGATAGTGCGCACGGTAAAGCACGGCAATCTGGCGATAGGGAACCTCCCTTTCATGGAGCTTGGCGATTTCCTGGGCAATCCACTTCGCCTCTTCCTCGGGCGACGCATTGCTCGCACACAGCACGCTTTCCCCGCAGGGCAGCGTCGGTTGGAGATCCTTCTCGATGCGGTTGCGGTTATGGGCGATGAGGTCATTGGCCACGGCCAGGATCTCCGGCGTCGAGCGGTAGTTCTCCATCATGTAGATGGTCTTCGTAGGCGAAAACGCCTGGTCGAAGTCCAGCAGATAGCGGATATTGGCCCCACGCCAGGTGTAGATGGTCTGGTCGGGATCGCCGACGACAAAGAGATTCTTATGATAGCCGCAAAGTATCTTCATGAGGCGGTACTGGAGCTCATCGATATCCTGGAACTCATCAATCATGATGTACTCGAGCCGCTGCTGCCATTTTAGCCGCAGTTCTTCCTTCTGCTCGAAGATGTAAAGCGTGAACTTGATGAGGTCGTTGTAGTCAAGCCCAAAGCATTTCTTTTCCTGATACAGATAGCCATAGAAGATGATATCGGCTGGCTCCACGGCCCGGTCATATTTTTCCTTGATGCCGTCAAGGGACATGGCAATCATATCCTCGTAATACCGAGGCTCGGTAAAGATTTTGCGTATCTCGATCATATCCCGGGCCTTGGCAAAGGTCATATCGCGAAGCGAAAGCTGCCGCTCCTCATAGATAATCTTGAGCATCGCATCGATATCGCTGTTGTCGAGCACCAGAAAGCTTTTGGGATACTGCACTGCATAGCTGTCCTCCTGCAGCACCGACACGCAAAAGCCATGGAATGTATTGATATAGCCCGTATCGTTATCGCCCGTCAGCAAGTGAATCCGCTTGCGCATCTCCGTTGCCGACTTATTCGTAAAGGTTACACAGAGGATATTGCCCGGCATGATGCCAATCTCATTGACCAGATAGGCAAAACGCTGGCTGAGCGCCCGGGTCTTGCCCGAACCGGCGCCAGCCAGCACCCGTACATAGCCTTCCGTCTCCGTAACCGCCTCCCGCTGCGCCCTATTGAGCCCCGCCAGGATCTCCAATTCCTCTTCTGCCATAGCCAACCTCCCAAGTCTTTGCACCATCTATCGATACAACTCTATCTATATAGTAGTTTGGCATGGTTTGCGCTGCTTTTCAATAGTCTTCCGATAATAACGGCAAAGATTACCAGCTTTTACATAGCTCCATATCAAAGGGAACTTTCCGGTAGGGACTATCTTCTGCCATCAAAAGCTGCTTAAAAGCCTGTTCCCGCTGTTCATAGTCTTCGCCTGTATCCCCCATATAAGTGCTGTAGGAACGAAGATACGCCTTGCCGAAATCCTCCCAGCTGCGCGTTACGTTTTGCAGCCGCTTCCCTGTCGTCAGAATCACATTCAGGGTTTCCCGCAGGGTAAGATACCCGGCCAGATATCCCCAGCCGGCATTCTGTATCGTGCGCTGCAGCTGCCACAAAAGATTCTGTCCAGCCATATCCATGATTGTCTCAATAAGCTCCGGGCGGCTGTTGATTTCCCAGGAATCCCGCATAATTTGCCGTCCATACTCGCGTCCCATCGGGTCGCTGGCAGGCATCCCGCCGAGTTCCTGTATCTCAACACCATTTGCCATATGGACAATCGCGCAATCCGCAATGATCCACTGGCGGAGCTTTTCGTCTACGCCATCCCAGAACAAATCATCTGCCGGCCGCCGGATGCGTTTGTCATCTTCCAGCTGCCACTCCCGCAGCTGCTTCATGACCGGGCCCTCGAGATGCTCCCGGAATGCATCCTCGTCTTCCCGCAGCATATTCAGCCCGAAGTGACAAACCTCCTGCCGGATCAGCCAGGCAAAAAACTTATACGCATCCTCACGGTAGACGGCAAAGCGATAAACCTCCTCGCCATCTTCGTTCATCTGCACGTTCAGATATTCAACGCCATCGCCCTCAAACTGGGCATAAAATCCGCCCACGTCAAGAGCAGCATAAACCTTGTCATATCCCGTCATGGTCATTTTATTGTCTGGCTGCAAGGTAATCGTACCATAATGGTCCCGCTTCCATAACCGGCTAAAAAATCCTTTTGGCGATAAAAACTTCGCCTTGATTGTAAAACTTTCCATGCTATCGCCCTTTCCTGTCTAAATGTATCAAGCTGTTACAGGCATTCACTCCACTCACTGGTATCATAGATATGGTCGAGCTCTTCCTGGGCAGGCTGGTAGCCTTCCTCGGCCGTACGGCACAGCAGCTTGCGATACGACGTGAAATTCCCCTCATCTTTGTAGAAATGCGCCAGATTCCAGGCGCCTTCCGCAAATCCTTCGCCAGCAGCCTCGCGCACCAAATCCCGTGCACAGGTGTAGTTTGCCTGCTTATCCTTAGCAAGTAAAGCATTGGCCAGCATTACCCGACCCTCATTTTGCCACTCGTTCTCGTCATTTTTTTCATAAGCGACCCGTTCCAGCACAGCAATGGCTGTGTCCAAATCATGCCACTCGCCCTCTGCATCGCGGCACAAATGTGCTCTGGCCAGCATCGTTTCGTAATCCCCCATCGCTATGGCCTTTTCGTAACAGGCAACGCCTTTTTCATAATCGACGATTGTCCCAATGCCCCGAAGATAGCAGATGCCCATCTCTAACCAGGCTTTGGCATAGCCCATATCCGCCGCCTTTTGCAGATAGCGCAAAATCGCGAGTTTATCGCCCTGCGGATTTTCTTTATGCAGTTTCCCCAGCGAATACCAGGCCATGGCTACATCTTCTGGATCGGATGTCAGCGTAGCTTTGAGAAACCAGGTAGATGCTGTTTTGAGATTCTGGCAATTGATGACGCCCAGAAGATTCATCGCATATCCACAGCCTGAATCAGCCGCTGCGGTCAGCGCCTTAATCCGCCCCTCCGTATCCTCGCGTTCTTCACATTCTTGCGCGATTTGCAGATACTCGTTCCACTGCTTATTCTTCGCTACCTCTTCATCGGCCTGCCAATCCTCACCGTGCAGACCTTGTCCATCGGCCCAGGCGGTCAGCACCGCCAGTGCACTTGAAAGTTCCTTTACCTGTTTATGGACAGCCCTGCCATCGATGGCAGCCAGCAGATAATAGCCATCCTGTTCGTGATAGGCCTCCAGATAATTTTCACCTGCCTGCTGCGAGTTCAGGGCGACACTGCGGTATTTATCTTTAGCCAGCATAGCAAGCGCTGCTTGCAGCTCCGCATTGTTATAATGACTAAAGATCAGGCCATATTTCTGTCGCCATTCCGTGCACAGGCGCCACTGCCGCCTGCCATCTGCCGCAGCTATGCGGGCTTCCTGCCGGTCACGGATGGTCTCTGCCTCCGCCAATGCCGCTGGCCGTGAATTCGTGGCAGCAGAGTTCTTCCAATTCCTGACTTCGGCTTCGTTTTCGGTTTCCCAGGACATTTTTTCCAGCATGACTTTGAAGCCTTCATACTCTGTGGCTTCCCTGCGATATTTTTCCGCCAGTTCTTCATTTTGGGCAACCGGTCCATAGCCATGGGCATATACTTCTGCCATAAGATATTGGAGCAAAGCCCGCTTATACCTCGGCAGCACTGGTTTCTGCTCCTCCCGCAGCATTTCCTCCCGGATGCTGCGTGCCGCTAGATTTCGGTCCATAGATGTGCCCCGCCCATAGAGCTTGCAGTAACAAATAAGGGGCATCAACACATCGTAATCGTAAAACCCATGAAACTGTACCACACGATTCATTGCTTTTTCGCACCATTCATAAGCCTTGGCATAATCACGCGCAAAGAAATCGCCCCAGAAATAGGTATCTGCCACTTGATACATGGACACGACATGGCCTTGCACGGCCAATGGCAGGAAATATTCCTCGAAGGCCTTCCGCGAATCTTCTTTCACGCCCAAACCATGACGATACATATAGCCCAGCGAATACAGAGCGCTGTCCAGCCTGGCAGCAGCGGCTTTCTCATAATACCCCAGCGCCTCAGCATATTTTTCCTGATTAAAAAGATCCTCACCGCGGCTATAGAGCGCATGGGGAACCCCTGCGCGGCAAAAGCCGTCTTCCAGCCGCCGGAACTTGGCAATCTTTTCCGGATTGCCATCTCCCCGATACATATCACGCACACATGTTTTATACAGGTCAAGTCCATAGGCTAGACCGCTATCGACAGCAGCCTCGATAAAAGGAAGGGCCTGTTTTAGCCGCTCTCGCTGCCCGTCGTTCTCGCCCAGCAATAGGGAAACACCACCAAACTTATATGCTGCCCCCAGCAGGTAAGCTACCATTGGTTCAGCGGCAGCATAGGCGCGAATCTCTTCCAGCACGGTCGCAGGCGTTTCCCAATGCGCCAGCATTGCCACATGTTCTACCGGGGTAAGGTCACGATGCTCAATAGCACAAAGCACGCCAGCCGCACTGCCGCCCTCGATGCTTTTCTGCAGGCATCTGTGCACTTCATCCGTATCTTCGGCTATCGGAAAAACGCTGTTTTCCCAACTCTCTCCTATCCCCATGTAGGTACGGGCCAAAAGTGCCCAAGCATCCGCATCGCCTGCCGCTGCCGCCTGCTGCAGCATTTTCTGCCCGCGCTTCGCACTTTCCGCATCATAATGCTGCCAAATAAGATCTATCGCTTCCCGCACCAGCGGCTGAAATTTTTTTACTATCATCATGTACGCCTCTCTTCAGAATCCAACAATTCAAAGCTATGTTACCAGGACTTTACCAGCGCCATATCAAAAGGCACCGTATAAGGTGTGTCCTTCGCATTCCTCAACTTTTGGAAGGCTTTGCGCCTATCCTCGCCACCTGACTCGCAGTCCATATAGTTCGCATAATCCCGCGCATATGCATTAGCCAGCCCCTCCCAGCTGCGCGTAACCTTTTGCAGACGCTGCCCGGCAACAATCGATACATTCAACGATTCGCGCAAAGTCAGATAACCTGCCACATAGCCACTGCCTGCCAGCTGTAATACACGCAATAACTGCCAGGCCAGCTTATCATCGATCATATCTTGAATGGTCTCGATCAAATCTCGCCGAGAATAAATATCCCAGGCCAGCATCATCATATCCCTGATTACGAATTTGCCTAACCGGCTGCCAGGCACAAAACCACCAAGTTCATGCACATCCATATGAAAGACCTGACGGTTAACCGCACAAGCAGCGCAAATCCACTTCTTCAAATCCGGATCCACTTGTTCCCAGGATAGATTATCTTCCGGCAAGCAATATTCTTTTGCAAGCTTTTTCCGCTCCACCAAAACAAGTATGCGTCGTATAAACGTGTATAATAATAGTTTTCCTATTCGCATCATAGTCCATCCACCTCAAATCCTGTGTACATTTATGCATGTACAGGTATAAATTGCTCTGTCTTATCTTTTGTCTTTTCCTTCCAGACGGCTGATATCTCTTCTTTATGTGTTTTAGGAACCAGCTCACACGGCATCCATTTTTCTGTTTTTACGCCTTTGCCCATGCACCACCGCTGAAGACAGGCCAAGGCGCGTTTCTTCTCCATTGTCTCCCTGAAATATTCCTGCCCGTTCACATTCGCATAAAGCTGGAACTTCTTCGCTTGGCAGCGCACCAGCAAGCGATCGTCACTATCCATTTTATCCAGCATAAGCCGCCGGTACACACCGCAGGCCACGAGATTCAAAGCATTCTCGATTTCTTCCTCCTCGTACCTTACGAAATTCGCTCCACCTTCCGACGGCAGCTGGATGCATAACCGCCAGGGCTGCAGCTTTTCCCGGCCTTGCAATCTAGCTTTTTGCATCCGTTCCTCTTGCCAGACGCGGATATTTTCCACATCGGTCAATTCCGTTTTCTCATCTTCGTACCGGCCAAAAATAGCCCAGGCAAATCGGCAGCCAAATCCTTCCGAACTTTTATCCCATTTAAAATCTCCCAGCCAGCGATCAAAACCTTCATAAGATTTGGCTTGCTCATGATAGGTTCGGGCCAAGGATTTATCGACATCATAATTGCCAGAACCATTCGCATATATGTCTCCTTTTAAGCGATAAAGTAAAGCTAATTTGTATTCTGGCAGCACAGATCCCTCTTCTTCTACCCGCCTGATTTCCTCCATGATTGTACGGACAGCCATTTCCCGGTCGATTACTGTCCCCCAGCCATAATATTTGCAATAGCACATCAATGGCAGCACTAAGTCATAATTGAAACCACTCGCTTGGAAAGGATTCTTGCCGGCCAGTTCGACATATTTATCCAGAACCTTTTCACACCAGCTGTATGCCTTGGTAAAATCTTTCTCACCCAAATCTCCCCAGAAATATATCTCCGCTGCCTGTATCATAGAAGGAAAATGTCCGTTTTCTGCCAATGGGAGTAAATAATCTTGTAAAGCACACTCCGCCGACTGCTCTACCCCCAGGCCAAACCGATACATATAGCCCATGCTGAAACGTGACATCTCATGCCCTGCTGCAGCCGCCTGCTCATAGCACGTATAAGCCTGCTCATATTCGCCCCGAGCATAGTGCAGCTCACCACGGTTATATAGCATATGGGGCACTCCCGCCTGACAGAATTTCTCCATCATAGCCGCAGCTTGTTCCTGTTTATCCCTTTCCCCCGTGCGCTCATAAATAATATCTGCACACGACTTAAAGTTATCCAGCCCCAAAGCAAGTCCCATCTCCAGTGACCGCTCCAGATAGGGCAGCGCCATTCGTGTCCGCCCCCAATTGTCATCCATATCCCAATCGTCCAACAAGCCGAACACCGCGCCACTGAGATAGCAATTCCCAAGCAATTCTGCTGCGATGGCTTCTCCACCTTCCTCAGCATAAGTGGCAGCCTCTTCCAAGACGGCTTTACCAGAGCCCCAATGCTCCAAGATCGCTGCGCGTTCCGAAGGATAAAGCCCCCTTCGTTCAATCGCACATAGGACCCCCACAGCGCTGCCCCCTAGGATGCTCCAGCGTACACATTCATCCGCTTCATCAAGGTCAACAGGCAGTCTGCTGGTTTCCCAAACAGCCAAATTGGCCGCTCCCAAATACGTACGGGACAAGAGCCCCCAAGCATCCGCATCGCCTGCCGCTGCCGCCCGGCGCAACATTTTCTGCCCGCGCTTTGCGCTTTCCGCATCATAATGCTGCCAGATAAGGTCTATCGCTTCCCGCACTGCTGGTTGAAATTTCTTTGCCATTTTTTAGCCACCTTTTATAAATTAATTTTGAACGCCTAAAACAAGGCAATGTCATCCTTCATCGTTCCCTCCAGGCCTAATATGCCGAAATGTACATCCCAGAATACCCGGAGGGAAAAATCCAACGGCAGGAACAAGCGGCAAAACATCTGCCACTCTTTTTCGCGATCCTGTTCGTGGGGCTCATCTAAATATACATAGAGCTCCTGCGGGGAGAACCGGCTTTGATATAGGATTCCTTTAGGGAAGAACCGCCGGAAGGCATGGCTGAACCCCAATAAACTCGAACCACATTTCATGGTATGCAAAAGTTCTTCTGCTACCGCCAGCTGTTTTTCCTGCGGAAGTTTTTGCACCAGGGCGGCTGCATCCTCGCCAAAAATCCCCGCCAATAGTTCCTGGCGCAACTTCCGCACATAGCACTCCTGCCGGGTGATGCCATGGTGCAAATCCACTTCGCAAAGGATATGCAGCAGGCAGTCAAATGCTTTTTGGATGAATTCTTCTTTGTCCTTTTCCAGCATATACCGCACATCCGGATGCAGCAGGTATTGAAAGATGGCACTGAACCGGTACAAGGCATTTACAGGGATTGGCTCAGGCCCTGCTTCTTTGCGATTCAGATAGTCAAAGGCCAGCTCATAATAAGGACTGCCATCTTTTGCCGGCGTATAGGTTATATCTGCCTTTGACATTCCTTGTTCCTTTGCTCGGATCGTGGCATCCCAAATGAAATTCATCTCAAACCAGCCTCCCTGCACAGTTGTATTCGGGGAAATAGTGCTGCAGATTGGTAACCAGGAAACTTAAGACATCCAGATTCCGATAGTCTTCCTGTTTTGCCTGGAAATCAAGTTCCAGCGTATATTCCCGGCTCCCCGTACGGAATTCATAGCCGATGAATTCATCGGTGCAATAGGTCGCAGCCTGCCCAGCAGCCTGCCGTAGCCGCAAATCCTGCAAGGAAAAATCCCGCATGCAGGCAAAAGACCGCAGGAAGCGCTCAACCTCTGCCCGTGTCTTGACACGCTGTCCATAGGCCGCCATCAGATTGCGGGCAAAACTCTGGTCATGCTGGTTGCCATACACCCGATACCCATATTTTTCCGCGCTGCGCACAGGATAGAACCGCAGCAGCGGCCAAGACTCGCGCTCCCGCTGGTCGCAGGTAATGATAAGGTCTCCGCCCTGCCAGCGTACGCTCCGGACCGCAGCATCCGACTGGTCGAGCAGATACTGCCCCCCAGCGGGGAATTGATGGGCATACAGCCGGTGTTCATAGGCTATCCGATCCATGCAGGCCTCCGGGTAAGCGCTGGTCAGCGCCTGATAAGGCTGGATATTCCACAGGGGAACCATCTTTTCCTGGATAATGTCACGGAATTCAGCGTAATCCAGCATGATACGTTCAATATTCTGTTCTCCTGTCCAGCCTTCTACCGAAGTGATCCAGACTTCGGCGAATTTATAAAGATAAGGTGCCAGAATACTGCGCCAAGGCAGCGCATTGAGATTCGTCACGCCATAGAGTGCCTCGATCTGCTGCAAGTAACGGCGGCAAGGCCGCAATTCAAACGTAGCTGCTACATCGTTGAAGCCGCTTTTGACTACTCCTGAAAATCTGTGCCGCTCGCGTATGAGTTTTTGCAAGGTGGCCGTTTCGCCCGCAAAAAAAACAGGGAACAAAGCATAGCTTTCTCCCTGTTGCAAATGATCCAGCACGTCGGCAGCAGGAATCTCCGGCTCTAAAAGATCGGCAGCATCCAACGGATAAAGCTCCTTATCCGTCTGGTCATAATCCTCGCGCCGGCAAAGACCGGTCATGACATCCGGTACTTCTGCCGGACGGGAAACCTCCGCCAGCATCCGCTGTTCCAGCCCATGATATTCTGCATACATATGCCGATAAAGCTCCGAAAACATATCGCCGATGATATCCCGGAATAATTCCCGATTCTGCAAATCATCGATTTTCATGGCCTGCTGCTTTACATAACCTGCCAAATCAAACTCATCTGTAAAAATACCCATCACGATTCTCCCTAGTCCACAAATACTTCCCGGCGGCGGCGACGTTCCCGGCGGCACTCCCTGAGCCCTGCCGGCCGGATTTCAGCCAGTACGCGGGTAAGGCCGGCAAAGAGGCTTTCATTGTCCCATTCCTGCTCCGCTTGCTCGAGCCGCTGGCTGATATAAAAGCCAATACTATCCACGGACAAAGGCTGGCCATTTAAAGCCGACATACAGAACTGCCGGTCAAGATCTGTCAGGGCAAACTTTGCCGCCTCCTTGGCAAAAGCCTTGGTGATATCTGGCGATAACGTACTCTGCCCAATGGCTGCATACGGCACATAAATCGTATGGACCGTATCGAACTCTGTCGTCCGGTCAAAGAAATCCGTATAATCGACGCGCAGGATCGAACCGCGCTTCAGCTTGAAACGGCAAAGCTCTATTTCGTTATTCGATAGCGTCAGATTATTCGTCAAGGCCGCTTCCAGTGGATAAACCAAAGTCCCCCGTTGATCGATTGGCGATGCGAAAACCAATTTGAGAATCATGTATTCATCGGTAGGCTGATACGCAACCGTCATGGGTTCGCGCAGGTAGTAGATAAAACCTGCATGCTTTATCAACCCCGGTTGCACCGTAATCGTCTCCTTGGTCGTCATCATCCGGCAGCCGCTGATGATACCATCGCTATAATCCTGATATAGCAAAGGCAGACCGGCAAAGGCCCGGTCGCGTACATCGCTGAGCATGGACTGCCTCAATATATGCAAGGACTCAAACTGCGGAATCCGCTGCTGATTATTCCCCATACCATCACTCTCCTACAATTACACTCTCGCCACCGAAAGTGATCTGTTTTTCCGTTAGCTTCACATGCGAATTGCCGCATTGCAGCAGAATCTGCTTATCCGCCGTAATCTGGACCTTTTCCTCGGCCTCGATTTGCACGCATTTATCCGAGGAAATATGCACAGGCTGCGAAGATACAATGCCTATTCCGTTATCCTGGGATAAATCAATAAAGATATTCTGATGATTGCAAATCATCGAAATCCCATCATCGGTCAATAAAAGTTCCTTGCCGCCAGGGGCGCGGAAACTCTTATTCCGCGTGCTTGCCGGCGGCGATGTATTGACTGCACTGGCGGCAAAAGCCTCCTCCTCATGATTGGAGGGACACAGTATCCGCACGAAATCCCCGACCTCCGGCATCACATACCAGCCACTGCCATCACTACTCGAATAAGCCGTAGAATACGGGAACCAGGTCGTGCTGCTGCTGTCATACGCAGGGTCGATCTGAAAAAAGAATGCCTGGATCGTATCCCGCTTGACAGCCTTGACCTGCGCTGTCAGGACACGTCCTGCGCAGTGATTGTTGCGCACCAGCGGAGCGACAAAGCCCTGCCGGCCAGTAAGTTCGTAAGACATATGCATAAGACCATCTATCAGCTTGGCGTGGATAGTCCGCACATAATACTCCTTACCATTCACACATACTTTATCGCCAAGGTATGCATAGTCATAGGAATCGGCCTGCAAGCCGCTAAAATCCTGCGCCGTGGCCGTATGCCCTGCGGTCATATCATTTTCCGTCACTTCGCGGAATCGGCCATTATCTGCTAAGTAGCGAATAGCCGCCGTAGAAAGTTCTATAGCCTTTTTCCCCTGCGGCACCCCAAAGGATACCAGCGGCTTTTCGGCCACCAGGCTCGAAAAAATTGGCACATTGAAGCGGGATGCCATACGCTGGGAAAACTCCCAATTCGTCTCATCCATTTGCAGGATGAACGCGCCAATCGGCTGGTCGCTAACATTGACCACTACTTTCCCCGTGCCATTATAGGCATCGTTTAGAATTTCCCCATAGCTTTTCGCTAGATTCTGATACGTCTTATTTTGCCGCCGGACATCCAATAAATAACTGGAATCCGCTAGCTCTGCGGCCAATTCGCCATACCCACCGTTCGTATCCACACGAATCTGCGTGATATAGCCGCGAAACAGCACCACTTCTTGATTTTGCTCCCGGGCTTTTATCGCAATCAGACGATCCGTCTCACGCTCCATAAAGCGCTTCAATACAGGAATTTCGCCCGCAGCAGTCAAAGCAGCCCGGCCGTGTTCGTTTGGCTTATGCACAATCTCCAAAGTCAAAAGCTTTTGCAGAGGAATTCCCTCCACCCATACATTCTCATGAATCAAGCCCATCCTTCCACCTCCACTGGTTCAAAGCGGATGCCCAAGGGAGCACGCCGCAAAATACTTTCTGCCGCTGCCAGGGAAAACAGCCAGGTCACTTTGTCCCGCTGCCGCTGGCAACGGATGCGCTGTCCCGCAGCTGCTATCGGCAGAAAAGGAACCCAATAGTGCAGCGGCTTAGCCTCGGCAGATTCCGGCACGGGCATAAGCGTCACCTGGCAAAATTCCATTTCCGGTGCCAGCCACTTAAATAACAGCTGAAACCTGTCCCCCACCATAAACGTCGGTGCAAACAGGAAATCACAATACTCCATGCCGGCCTGAGGCTGGTAGGCAGCCACCTTATGGGACAAGCGCCGGAACGATTTTTCCTCCATAAAATAGGGATACGCACGATACGAAAGCCCCACCGGTCTCACCGGGGCTGTAAGTGCCGCATCCTCCACCAGCCGAAACCAATCTGTTTCCACCAACCGTATCATCTCCCAAAGGACAGCCAGCCCGAATCAGCCAGCTGACAATCCGAAAACTTAACTCCATCATTGACACAATCCATCAATACACAGCCACGCCAGTCACATTGCTGCATATGAACCCCCTGGAACAGGCAGTTTTCCCAAAGCGGCTGGGCATAAATCTCATCCTCGTCAGCGCTGCTGGCAGTGACTTGCGTAAAGGTACAATCGGCAAATGTACAATTACGCCAAATACTTCCCGCCAGTTTCACCGACGAGAAATCGACATGATGAAAGCGGCAATCCTGAAAAACTGCATCTCGCAGATCAAGTTCCCGCAGCGTAGCTGGCTCAAATAGACACGCCGTAAATCGGCTCAACTGCAGATCCTTACGCTCTAGTACATGCTGGCGATATATCTTCCTGTCGAAATGGTGTAACGATAAGTCCTTTTCCTCCGTTGCCACTAAATCCACCGTTGGCAAAACTGCATATACAGGCTTTTGCGCATCGTAATACATCCCCAGCGAAAGATAAAAAGGTACCTTGATAACCAGGCCTTTCAGCAGTTCCTCCCGATCTATATCTGCCAGCCAGCTCTTCATCCGGCAGGCAAGAAGAAATACCAGCCGCTCCAACGTCGCAGCATAAAGTGTCCGTATCATCGTCTTGCGCAATGTCCGTCGCTGATAGTACGCCTCATCCTCTGCCTGGCACGTAAACGTCCGCCAACGAGAAAAAAAGAGGTCTGCTGGTATACGATACCGGTAGAACGGCCTGCCGTAAAACCACGCCTCATCGTAAAAATCCACCAGCAGCATTGGTTTTCCTGTATGAATCGACGTTAACGGCAGCGAAATACTGATATTGGCACAAGCCACCATCTCCTCATCCTGTACCCGAGCTGCGCTCGCCACCGCTTCACGTAGTCTCCCCTGCAGGAATCGGGATATCTCAGCAAACCGATTATCCCAATCAGCCAGCGAACCCCGTAAGAAATCCTCTTCCACAACGGGATAACGCGTTTCCCTATACGCCGCTAACGTTTGAATCATCTACCAACACCCCAGGCTGCACAAAACATGTCATTCTTTCAGCAGTACGCATCCGTTATACCATTACAATCTTGGAGATTGCTTAAAATTTCATTGTACAAATAACTAAGATTTAGTTATTTTTTTATAATATATTTCTTGTACAAATCTTCTACATAACCCATTTGGGATAATATCCCATCAATCATCATTTTTCTATTTCTATCATTCATTAGAGCATCCTCCGTTCATTATTTCATAAAGACGTCACTCGTTATTTGATTTATAAAGCGTTCCGTATATGCTACAGCCTTAATAGGCTAAACATCTGCGTTCTATAGCCTTTTGCCTATAATCAATTGAATAATTCCACCTATATCTCCCATATTCATCTACATCATCTGAATCTCCCACAAGTGTAGCTCCCTCCTTCATTTGTATTAGATACTCAGGAATAATATTATGAGGTACAACTATAACGTCCTCGTCATGCACGCCTATATATTTGATATAGTAATCTTTACCTTCTCTAAGCAACAACAGTAAAAAATCATTATAACAATCATATATCGCACTGAGTATATCCATTGAAACGGTGCTCTTTTTGCAAAGGAAATAGTATTTTGTCTCTAAAAAATCAACATCACTTATCAATTTGCCATCAATTCTAAAAATCATATATCGACTCCTAGTCATCTCACCCAAATACACATGTATATTTTTATCCAATTCATTGTAAAATGCATCTATTATCTTCATATCAAATCTTTTTGATATATTCTTCTCGTAAAACCATGATATTAATTTATTTACATTATCAACATTCAAATCTACATGACTCATTTATATCTTCCGCCCTTATCTGCTATTTTCATATCCACTACTTCCCCAAACTCCATCTTGTCAGTACCTCTTGGCACATCAAATCGTGATATTCGTCTTCCTGTGTAAATCTGGCGATGGCAGGATTATAGTATCTTGCCCGCAGGTAGTATTGCTGGGTTATCGGGTCTAGCTCCTGGCCGGTGTATTGGTAGCGGTTGGGGATTTTTTCTTCCGCTTCTCCGCTAATGATAGTGGCGGCCAACTGACCGTTTCGCACATATTCAGATGAATGCTGTGTTGCACTTACATTGAAAATCCGTCTGGTTTTAACGATTCGATGTCATCATATAATCGCTGCACAAATTAACATTTTTTATTATCAAGGCTTTTTAATATACTTTCTAACTTGTTTATTTCCTCTAATATTTCAGAATTATTTCCTCCTGCCTCAACATAAATACGGCACAAATCTTTACACCCATTTAAAATTTTTTCATATTTTAATTCATTATATAGCTTCAAACAATTATCATAGATAATACCTTCAGGAGAATTTATATTAATACTAGCCATAATATTTGTTTTCCTTAACATTATTTCTAAATCACGCTCTAGTTTAATATATGCACTTTTCATTAATAATTTCTCCTCGTTTATAATGGTAATACTCTTACAAATTTCACCCATTCAGTTGTTACCCATCCTTGTGGAAGCAATATTTGATCCGCCCCACCTTTTAATACAGTTCCGCTTCCAGTTATCTGTTTTTCAACCTTACCTATATTAAGTATAGTTCCCTTAGGCACAAATATAGTTTCCTCATAATTTAACGTATTCTTCCATTTTGGTAATATTGCACTATTAATTTTTGCTTCTATAGCATTATTAGAGGGTTGTGTTGTGACCTGTCAGCTCATTTTTCTCGATTCTTTGGCCGTTGCCGTCGTAGCGGTAAGTGTTCTGCGCGAGGATTTTGTCGGGCGTAGCTACCGTCAAACTAACAATATTCTTGTCCGCATCGTAGGCGATATCCTGCCACATGCCATTGGCATGTGTGATTTTCTGAATGGCACCATCGGCGTCACGGGCAAAGCTGACAATTGACTGGTCAAATTCGTTGCATATATCAACCAGTTGATTTGACTTGTCAAATCGGTTGTTGACCTGTCGGCCAGTGATGTCGGTCTGACTGATTTTACGTCCCAGCTCATCATAGCGATAAGAAAGAAGCATTCTGCCGCTGGCTTTCTTATCGAACACAGCAGGCCGTCATAGTCATAGCTTTTTGCTCAAAGAGACTATCATATATAATATTTTGCTTACATCGAGATATTACATTTCTAACAATTTGAAATCATTATTGTATTCCCTTAAAAATATCAACCCCTAATTTAGTTAAATACTTATTTAACAGTTTTATTTCTCTATATAAATTATTAGGATATTCATCATCTGAATATACCCACTTAGTAGATGCCAATAATTCTTTTTTATTATTTCGTATACACGTTTGTATAGACTCCAAGATTCTATTTTTTTCCAATTTGAACGGTGCTCTTGATTCATTTTCAAAGGCTAATTGATATGACCACGCTAAGCTAGCTAAATATGCTGAGTCCTCTCCCTCTTGTCCACAAATATCTATAAGAGCTTTTTCTAATTCTTCTTTTATAGCGATATCTCCTTCTTCATAAATTTTATATATTCCAAATAAATATATACCATGCCAATCGGTCGGTCTATCTGGATAATCGCCAAACATATCTTGCTCTATTATGCGCCACTTTCCTCTTCCTGCCATCAATAAATCTAAGCACTTATCTTCTCTAGCCTTAATAACCATTGGTAAAAAGCATTCTGTATTCCTATACATTTAAAATTCACTCCTATTTTTTACGTTATACGCAATTCCTTCAGGCATCATTCCTTCTGTATATCCACCACAAATCCAATGTTCATTGCATCCCATCTCAGTTCCCAATGGAATTCTTACTTGGTGTTTATTCACATCCCCTATGTTTATAACAAATAAATCATCTCCCGTTAATGCTCCGCAATTATAACCTAATCTTTTCTCCATTATTGAAGTATCTATTCGTCCCCCATGACCTTTTCCTGCTTCCAACAAAGATAAATCCATATCCTTTTTAGGTGTTACAAAAATATGATGATCTGCTGACCTTTGAAAATAAGGCGCATTCTCATAAAACTGATGATAAGAGTATCCTTTTTCTAAATGCGATGCTCCTCCCTCAAATGCATTTGCATGATTCTCAATATACTCCTTAGGCAAATAGCTTTCTGGTTCAGGCACCTTCAATCCTGTACCAACTCTTTCCTCCATCGGATATTTATATCCTTGTCGCATGACATTTTCTGCTTGTTCCTGACTCAGCTTATACGGATTTGGATTATTCTTTCGCCAATATTCTGCCATATCACTGACTTCATTATCACTAAGCCCCCCTATACCCTCATGGTTTGCTTTTACAACTAATTTAGAGAAGGCCTCACTCGAAATGAGACTATACCCACTCGGGTCATAATACCCCACCGGATTATTCGCGCAGTACGCGTAAAGATTCAGCCCATCGCCATGATATTCATCTTCCTGCGTAAATCTGGCGATGGCGGGATTATAGTATCTTGCCCGCAGGTAGTATTGCTGGGTTATTGGGTCTAGCTGCTGGCCGGTGTATTGGTAGCGGTTGGGGATTTTTTCTTTCGCTTCTATTGTATTACCGAAAGCATCATAGGTGTAGCGGTTCTTTACTTCGCCATTCTTTCCCGTGATGAATACGGTACTTCCCTGTTCGTCGCTGGCGTAGTGGCACCAGGTTTTCTCGGGTTCGGATTCCCTTGCCCATAGGTCGCTGGTGCGGATTAATCTTGTGATATTGCCGTCTGTTTCTTCGGTTATCACTTCCTTGTTTTCGTTGAAGATAAACTGCACGAGTTTGCCGTTTTCTTCCATTTCGTAGCGTAGTCCTTCGGCATCGTAGCGATAGGTTTCCACCCGACCGTTGACGATTTGACTTGTCAACCGGTTGTTGACATCGTAGATGAATCGTTCCGTATCAGTTGGATATTCCGCCTGCTGCAGGCGGTTGAGCTTGTCGTAGGTGTAGAGCGTTTGACCTGTCCGCTCGTTTTTCTCGATTCTTTGGCCGTTGCCGTCATAGCGGTAGGTGTTCTGCGCGAGGATTTTGTCGGGCGTGGCTACCGTCAAACTTACGATATTCTTGTCCGCATCGTAGGCGATATCCAGCCACATGCCGTTGGCATGGGTGATTTTCTGAATGGCGCCATCGGCGTCACGGGTAAAGCTGACAATTGACTGGTCAAATTCGTTGCATATATCAACTAGTTGGTTTGACTTGTCAAATCGGTAGTTGACCTGTCGACCGGTAATGTCAATCTGACTGATTTTTCGTCCCAGCTCGCCATAGCGATAGGCCAAGAGCTTTCTACAGCTTTGAAGCAAATTTAGCCATTACTTCTCTCTTCCATTTTTTTAATATCATTTAATACATCATCAATCGTTGCAGGATATTTGTACCGTCCCAAGAAAACCGTTGGCCACTCTTCTTTTAAACCAAAAGTTTTTTTACTTTTTTCTCCAAACAAACTTTTACTTTTTACATTAATGTATATATCGATAAAATATCCACATTCTGTTTCTTCTTTAGTTGGTATATTACTAACCACATGGTCTAAACCCAAATATCCAAATTGTTCTTTTCTAGATTTCTCCTCCCATCTTTTACTGCTTTCACATATATCTTCATCTGTACATTTTATATCTTTTATATCAATTATTGTTTCTTCATTTATTATTTTTTCCGTTTTACACATATTATTATATATAATAGATGAAAATTCTATATCCGAATATGTGATATCCAAATATACATATACTCCGCCAACTATACAAAAATCATTAAGGAAGACAAACGGATCTCCCCCTTCATATATATTTTTTTTTATTCTCTTATATCTTTTGTAAATCATTCCCACGCTCCCTTTATCCAGCATTAACGGTGAATATTTCTTTTCCATCTCCGTTATAACAATTTCAATCGCATTTGATAATTCTTTAATTTTTTTACGCTTTTTTTCCATTTATTTCATAACCTCTCTATCGTTTACAATCCAATCTTTTGGCCATCTTCCAACAATCATAATTTGATCTGCACCTCCCGGATAACATCTGCCATCTATTCTACTTACTTGTGGTCCAACTTTACCTATATTTAATTTGGTTCCTTTAGGTATTTTGATAGTAACTTCCCTTTCAATACTATTATGCCATTCTGGCAATAATGCTAATGATTTTCTTGTTTCTGTTTGTCCGTGATGATTACGGTACTTCCCTGTTCGTCGCTGGCGTAGTGGTACCAGGTTTTCTCTGGTTCGGATTCTCTGGCCCAAAGCTCGCTGGTGCGGATTAATCTTGTGATATTTCCGTCCTCTTTTTCTGCGATTACTTCCTTGTTCTCGTTGAAGATGAACTGCACCAGCTTGCCGTTTTCTTCCATTTCGTAGCGCAGACCTTCGGCATCGTAGCGGTTTAGCTGGACATCGCCTGCTTTTGTCGTTACCATGCTGGTTCTGCGGAAGGCGTCATATTCGTAGGTGTTCTTAGCGTCTTGGAGCAGGTTGCCAGCAGCATCGTAGTGATAGGTTTCCACCCGACCGTAGACGGTTTGACTTGTCAATCGGTTGTTGACCTGTCGGCCAGTGATGTCGGTCTGACTGATTTTACGTCCCAGCTCATCATAGCGACAAGAAAGAAGCGTTCTGCCACATGCGCTTCAATTATCATCCAAACTATTCTTATATATTTTCTCTATTCTTTTTATATCATCCATAATAGTATTTATATCACTTGGATGTTGATATAACCCCAGTATCACATTCGGCCAATCTATTTTTAATTTTAACTTTTCTTTAACAACTACGCCATATAAACTTTTCCTATTTACATCAAAAAATATCTCTTCATAATAACCATCAGCTGACTTCTCAGCATTAGGAATATCTCTTACAACTGTCCAAAGCCCCAAATATCCATAATTTTCTTTTCTCGATATCTCTTCTTGTTTTAAATCTTCAATTTCAATTTCTTTTTTCGTTATCCGTCGAAAGGCAGATATTCCTTTCTTCTTTCTCATATATTCTTTGACAGCTCTCTCTGTTTTAGTCATATATTCTATTATCTCTTTTGAATCAGTCAAATCTACATCATAATCATCTATATATGCTCTCACTCCTCCCATAATTGTAAATTGAGAGGCATCATCCAGCGGATCTCCTCCTTTGGATAGGAAATCTTTAGCTTTTTTATACCTTTTATATACTAATCCAACCATTCCAGTCTGTAATGATGCAGTATCATACAACTGTTCCATCTCTATTATTACTTTATTTATCATAGTTAATATTTTTTCCTTACCATCCATATTATTCATATTCTTACCATTCTTTTTCTTGGGTTTTTCCAATATTGGTAGTCATTTGGGCTGTATTACGGGGCGTCACGTTCAAAGCTAAAAATCAACTTGTCGAATAGGCACTTAGTTTATCGTCTTGTAGCATTTGTTATTTCTCTCTCCATATTTTCTTTAGTACAGTATACTATTTGTATAAACATCTCTTCTAATCTTTTTGACTATAAAGCTAATTTCTTCGTCTTTAAATATTATCTTTTTTTCATCTACAAACCATAATTCATCATTTTTCATCCGTTCTATTTTCTTATATTCATCCAATATCTCCCTTAATTTTTTCGATGTTTTATATGATATTACTATTTTATTCCTATCAATTTTTTCTTTTAATAGTTCTGTTGATATTACGTTGGTATATTTTTGTAAAATTCTTTTATAACATACCACACCACTTACTTTCACCAAATCCGTCAACATTCTCCACCATTCTCTTATTTCTATATTCGATAGATAAACATCTCCCAATGTTCTTATATCTGTGTTCATTTTTATCAACCTAAATATTTTTTCATTTACAACTCCTTCGCTTTTTATGCACCCCTCAATTTTTTCCAAAGCAAAATAAGCATTCATCTTACCTCCTTCATGTAAAATTTTCTTCAAGTTATTTATTTGCTTTAATACGTTTTCTTCATTATATATCGAATCATTCATTAATATCCTCAATTGCATGATTACCTCTACCTCCATCAGTTATAATTTGCCAACCATTTCCATCCCTAGATATACCAGCACCAGCTTCTTTAACCCATTGCGGTTGTGGAGCCACTCTACCTTCCAATAATATTCGATTTATAGTCAATTTAACTTTTGATTCTATTTGAGCAGTATTACATGGTGGTAATGCTAATTTATTAATCCTTTCCTCTGGTGTAGTTCCCGCAGATTTCCTTGTCACAAATACCCCAGAAGCTAAATTTTCTCTATCATTGGAAGTAATAACAAACTCTTCTCCTTTCATTCCCTTACTAACATAAATAGGACCTTTAAAGGATTTTATGGTATTAGTGGCTATTTCTTCATGATTTGGCATCCCTTTTTGTGCGTATAATTTTCCAATTCCCTTATGACCTATTCGAACTAATGGATATTGGGGGAGGTCAGACAAAATATCAGATTTATCATACCCACTCGAGTCATAATACCCCACCGGATTATTCGCACAGTACGCATATAAATCCAATCCGTCGCCGTGATATCTACCTTCCTGCGTAAATCTTGCGATGGCGGGATTGTAGAATCTTGCCCGTAGGTGGTATTGCCGGGTTATCGGGTCGAGTTGCTGGCCGGTGTATTGGTAGCGGTTGGGGATTTCTTCTGCTTTTTCTACGGTGTTGCCGAAGGCGTCATAGGTGTAGCGGTTCTTTACTTCGCCATTCTTTCCCGTGATGAAGATGGTACTTCCCTGTTCGTCGCTGGCGTAGTGGTACCAGGTTTTCTCTGGTTCGGATTCCCTTGCCCATAGGTCGCTGGTGAGGATTAATCTTGTGATGTTGCCTTCTGTTTCCTCGGTTATCACTTCCTTGTTTTCGTTGAAGATAAACTGTACGAGTTTGCCGTTTTCTTCCATTTCGCAGCGCAGACCTTCGGCATCGTAGCGGTTTATCTGGACATCGCCCGCTTTTGTCGTTACTTTGCTGGTCCTGCGGAAGGCGTCATATTCGTAGGTGTTCTTAGCGTCTTGGAGCAGGTTGCCAGCATCATCGTAGCGATAGGTTTCCACCCGACCATTGAAGATTTGACTTGTCAACCGATTGTTGACATCGTAGATATACTGCGCCTCGATGTCTTTGGCCGTCCTTGTCAGGCGGTTGCCGGCGTTATCGTAGACGATATCCTGCCACATGCCGTTGGCATGGGTGATTTTCTGAATGGCACCATCGGCGTCACGGGCAAAACTGACAATTGACGGGTCAAATTCATTGCATATATCAACCAGTTGATTTGACTTGTCAAATCGGTAGTTGACCTGTCGGCCGGTGATGTCGATCTGACTGATTTTACGTCCCAGCTCATCATAGCGATAAGAAAGAAGCGTTCTGCCACTGGCTTTCTTGGCGAGCAACAGGTCGTCTTTTTCACAGCTGTAACGATAATCCATATCATTGGACTTTTCCACTTTCCTTCGCTAAGCTTTATCTCTCGCATGGTCATCCAACCATGTTGTTCCTAACGATAACGAATACTACTGCCTAAGCTATCTGTTTCCTCCTAGAGTCTGCCTTACTCATCATAGGATAATTAACAAATAATTCTTTACTTTTTGGGATTAATATACATTCCAAATTTATTCAATGCCATCAAACAAATCCACTCCCACTTCAATAAAAATATCATTCATTATTTTCATAAAATCATATAAATTATAAGGGCCTTTTTTCCCGCAAGAATAAATCCATTTAGTCGATTCCAACATTTTCCCTTTATTTCTAACGATGCAAGCTTTTATCGCCTGAAGTATATTCTCTCTTCCTAAAACAAACGGAGCTGTTTCTGCATTTTCATAATATAATTGTTCATACCAAGCCATTGCTGCCAAATATGCATCATCATCATAGCCTTGAATACAAATTTTTATAATTGCTTTTTCAAGCTCATCTTTTATTTTATAGTCTCCTTTTTCATATATTTCATAAATACCAAGACTATTTATCCCTGCCCAATCCGTCGGCCTATCTGGAAAATCCCCCAACATGTCGCGTTCTATAATTCTCCATTCACCTCTTCCGGCTAACAATAAGTCTAAGCAGTTTTCTTGTCGTGCCTTCTGTACCATCGGTAAAAAAATATGTTCATTTAAATACATGATTATTACCCTCCTATGACAATTTTTTACACTCAACCACAATATCATCAGAGAAATGAACCGCCTGCAGGAAGCTTCCTCTGACATTGATGCCAGAAGTAACGGTGGAAAGCAGCGCAAGCTGGCACAATCCAAAGCAACCAACGTAATCCTAACACTTCTGACGGAGGCCAAAGCTGCACAGATTCCAGCTAAGCATGTCCTTTTTGACACCTGGTTCTGCTCGCCATCTTCCCTGATTCAAATTAAGGAAATTGGCTATGATGTTATTGCTATGGCTAAGAAAGATGTGCAAATCCTTCCTGAAGCTCGGAAAAGAAAGCAGAACTTTGACTTATGATGCTATGACAGCACATGTAGCTATTGTCTTTGCTCGTTACACGATGTTGTCGCTAGAACAGCGCCGAAATGCGGATAAACGAAGCATAGGCGATTTGTTTTTTGCCTCCTATGATGAGCTGCAGGATTTACGTTATATGGGGGCATTGCTCTTAATCCTGAAAAGTTTATTGATCAGATAAAAGATCGAATACTTTTCATGGGAAAGGAACTGGATAAGATGTTGGATTCATTCTTGGAAAAGTTGCCAAATTTATAGCACAAATGTTTGAAACAGTGTGCATGAGGTTGGCATTTAATCAGTCACATTCCCTTGCCATGCATTAAGGCAGGCTTGTTTGGGATGTGCGAAGTTTGAGTTACAAATATTAATCACAGAATATTTAGCGATTTTTTCATCCTATCATCGCAACGAGTTACTATATCATTCCAGGCATCCACTTGTTCCCATCCGTTAGGAAATACAATTTTTTCTTTTAGATTTGCCTCATAAATCTTTATATATTTAATTAATTTTCTTTCTATTGCTTCAATCCTTGTTTCATATTTTTCTACATTTATCCACCCTCTCCCCCTTGCATATTTAATCATCCACAAATAATCAAACACCAAATACGTTTCCATCGCAGAATCTTCAATTATTTCATATATAGTATAAAGAAATATATCTACAGAACCATTCATATTTTTTTCACAAGCAAACACTTCTTTCACTACGCTTATGATTTCAGTAGGCTCATAAGGAATATAAAAATCTGTTTCAGGTCGTTTTCTATACGGCTCATCACCTCTTAAATATTCTTTAATCTCACCATTATTTCTTGCATATAAAAAATCAAATTCCATTATTTTCCTCCTATTATTGTCATTACAACTTTCTCCTTTGATACCGGATTTATAACAGCTTCTGGTACACCACCAGAAGTATATCATCCAGGCAACCACATATGATTTGCCCCTCCTTCATTTCCTGACGCCATCCTCAAATTAAGTTGTTCTAATGTTTCGTAGTCATTTATATCGAATCGAACCATTCCATCTCCCGATAAGCTTCCAGCAGGGAATCCAAGTTCATTTTCATAAACAGACAAATCATCTTTTGCTTTTATCGCAATTCTATCACATTCTGTCTTAGGCATAATAAACAATCCATCAGGACGACCTATTTTTGTAGCATTTTTTACAAATGCATCATATGCTGTTTTTGTCATCACAAAAGAAGCACCCTCCCTAAATTTATCTAAATGTTTAGTAATTTGTTCTTGTGTTAAATATTCCGATGGATCTGGTCTTTGTCCATGGGGAATTGAAAGAATTCTATCTTCCTCTTCTTTTGATAATGATGACCATGGACTTTTCTTCCCCTCATTAGAACAATACCCACTCGGATCATAATACTCCACCGGATTATTCGCGCAGTAGGCGTAGAGATTCAGCCCATCCCCATGATATTCGTCTTCCTGCGTGAATCTGGCGATGGCGGGATTATAGTATCTTGCACGCAGGTAGTATTGCTGGGTTATTGGATCTAGCTGCTGACCGGTGTATTGGTAGCGGTTGGGGATTTGTTCTGCTTTTTCTACGTTGTTGCCGAAGGCGTCGTAGGTGTAGCGGTTCTTTACTTCGCCATTCTTTCCCGTGATGAATATGGTACTTCCCTGTTCATCGCTGGCATAGTGATACCATGTCTTCTCGGGTTCGGATTCTCTTGCCCAAAGATCGCTGGTACGGATTAATCTTGTGATATTGCCGTCTGTTTCTTCGGTTATCACTTCCTTATTTTCGTTGAAGATGAACTGCACCAGCTTGCCGTTTTCTTCCATTTCGTAGCGCAGGCCTTCGGCATCGTAGCGGTTTATTTGGACATCGCCCGCTTTTGTTGTTACTTTGCTGGTCCTGCGGAAGGCGTCATATTCGTAGGTGTTGTTGGCGTCTTGGAGCAAATTGCCAGCATCATCGTAGCGATAGGTTTCCACCCGACCGTTGACGGTTTGACTTGTCAACCGGTTGTTGACATCGTAGATATACTGTTCCTCGATGTCTTTGTCCGTCCTTGTCAGGCGGTTGCCGGCGTTATCGTAGGTGAATCGTTCCGTATCGGTTGGATATTCCGCCTGCTGCAGGCGGTTGAGCTTGGCGTAGGTGTAGAGCGTTGACCTGTCAGCTCGTTTTTCTCGCTGCGCTGGCCGTTGCCGTCGTAACGATAGCTGTTCTGCGCGAGGATTTTGTCGGGCGTGGCTACCGTCAAACTTACGATATTTTTGTCCGCATCGTAGGCGATATCCTGCCACATGCCGTTGGCATGGGTGATTTTCTGAATGGCACTATCGGCATCACGGGTAAAGCTGACAATTGACTGGTCAATTTCATTGCATATATCAACTAAACGATTTGACTTGTCAAACTTATAGCTAACCTGGCGGCCGGTGATATCTGTCTGGCTTATCTTGCGGCCCAGCTCGTCATAGCGATAAGAAAGAAGCGTTTTGCCACTGGCTTTCTTGACGAGCAGCAGGCCGTCACGATCATAGCTATAGCGTTATGCATTATCGCTAATGATAGTGGCGGCCAACTGAACGTTTCGCACATATTCAGATGAATGCTGTGTTGCACTTACATTGAAAATCCGTCTGTTTTTAACGATTCGTTGTCATCATATAATCGCTTAATCGCTGCACAAATTAACATTTTTATTATCAAGGCTTTTTAATATACTTTCTAACTTATTTATTTCCTCTAATATATCAGAATTAGTTCCTCCTGCCTCAACATAAATACGGCACAAATCTTTACACCCATTTAAATTTTTTTCATGTTTTAATTCATTATATAGCTTCAAACAATTATCATAGATAATACCTTCAGGAGAATTTATATTAATACTAGCCATAATCTTTGTTTTTCTTAACATTATTTCTAAATCACGCTCTAGTTTAATATATGCACTTTTCATTAATGATTCCTCCTCGTTTATAATGGTAATACTCTTACAAATTTCACCCATTCAGTTGTTGCCCATCCTTGTGGAAGCAATATTTGATCCGCCCCACCTTTTAATACAGTTCCGCTTCCAGTTATCTGTTTTTCAACCTTACCTATATTAAGTATAGTTCCCTTAGGCACAAGTATAGTTTCCTCATAATTTAACGTATTCTTCCATTTTGGTAATATTGCACTATTAATTTTTGCTTCTATAGCATTATTAGAGGGTTGTGTTGTAGCAAATCCACCATAAGATTTTGCTTTATACCCAAAATCCCTGTATAAATATATATCTTCATTAGTTTTAACTGTCCTATAATGCCCGTCTTTAAATGTATCAACTAACCAATCTGGAAGATTTTCTTTATCAATTACGGTTACATTTTTATCAATATCTGTTGCATATCTTCCAGACAGTATCGCCTCTGCTTCCTCTTCCGTATATCCTAATTTTTTATAGGTATCTTTATCTACGACACAATACCCACTCGGGTCATAATACCCCACCGGATTATTCGCACAGTAGGCGTAGAGATTCAGCCCATCCCCGTGATATTCGTCTTCCTGCGTAAATCTGGCGATGACGGGATTATAGTATCTTGCACGCAGGTAGTATTGCTGGGTTATTGGGTCTAGCTGCTGGCCGGTGTATTGGTAGCGGTTCGGGATTTGTTCTGCTTTTTCTACGGTGTTGCCGAAGGCGTCGTAGGTGTAGCGATTCTTTACGTTGCCATCTGCATCTGTGAGGAAAATGGTACTTCCCTGTTCGTCGCTGGCGTAGTGGTACCAGGTTTTCTCTGGTTCAGTTTCTCTGGCCCAAAGCTCGCTGGTGCGGATTAATCTTGTGATATTTCCGTCCTCTTTTTCCGCGATTACTTCCTTGTTCTCGTTGAAGATAAACTGCACCAGCTTACCGTTTTCTTCCATTTCGCAGCGCAGGCCTTCGGCATCGTAGCGGTTTATCTGGACATCGCCCGCTTTTGTCGTTACCTTGCTGGTCCTGCGGAAGGCGTCATATTCGTAGGTGTTGTTGGCGTCTTGGAGCAAATTGCCAGCGTTATCGTAGCGATAGGTTTCCACCTGACCGTTGACGGTTTGACTTGTCAACCGGTTGTTGACATCGTAGATATACTGCTCCTCGATGTCCTTGGCCGTCCTTGTCAGACGGTTACCGGCGTTATCGTAGGTGAATCGTTCCGTATCGGTTGGATATTCCGCCTGCTGCAGTCGGTTGAGGCTGTCATAGGTGTAGAGCGTTTGACCTGTCCGCTCATTTTTCTCGATTCTTTGGCCATTGCCGTCGTAGCGGTAGGTGTTCTTGGCGAGAATCTTATCCGGCGTGGTTACCGTCAGGCTCGTTATATTCTTATCCGCGTCATAAGTGATATCCTGCCACATGCCGTTGGCGTGAGTTATCTTTTGGATGGCACCATCAGCATCGCGGGTAAATTTGACAATTGACTGGTCAATTTCGTTGCATATATCAACCAGTTGATTTGACTTGTCAAACTTATAGCTAACCTGTCGGCCGGTGATATCTGTCTGGCTTATCTTGCGGCCCAGCTCGTCATAAGTATAGGCCAAAAGCGTTTTGCCGCTGGCTTTCTTGGCGAGCAGCAAGCCGTCGCGGTCATAGCTGTAACGGTAATCCATGCCGTTAGCTATCGCGGCAGTCAATTGACCGTTGGGCGCATATTCGTAGCTATTACGCAGATTGCCTGCCTTGCGCTCGATAAGACTGCCGTAGACATTCCACTGGTATGTATTCGTTATACCATTGCGGTCTTGGGATTGGATTAAATTTCCATCGGCACCATAAAGATACTGCTCCTGCGCTCCATCTGGATAGGTTATGGATTTTAGCTGGTTGTTACTATCGTATTCGTAGGTACGTTTATTGCCATTACCATCGACGGCTTCGGTAATGTTGCCCGCAAAGTCATAGGAATAGTTTTCTTTTGACCCGTCAGCTTTGCGGATTTCCATGATGCGGCCCCAGCTGTCGAGGACGTAGCTCGTTTCGTTGCCGTTGCCATCAACGATGCCTGTGACATTGCCCTGGGCATTGTAGTGATAGGCCTGGCTGGCCCCGCCGTTGGTTGCGATCTTTGTCTGCCAGCCAGCGGCGGTGTAGGCATAGGTTGCGCCACTGCCGGCGGCAGTCTCGGCTTTGATGCGGCGGCCCGCGCGGTCATAGGCGACGGTTTCGAGCAGCTGGCCATCGGTGCCGATGACCGCGGTCAGCCGGCCATCACTGTCGTATCGATACCGATAGGTCATCCCCTGCGGCAGCCGGCGCTCGGTCACATTGCCCTCGTGGTCATAGACAAGCTCTTGTCTGCGCCCCTCGCTGGTGACGGCTTGCGTCCGCTGATTCAGCAGGTTGTAGGTGAATGTTTGCGCCCGTCCGCAGTCATCGGCAATGCGCAGGATATTGCCGGCTTTGTCGTAGGTAAAGCGCGTGGTATTCTTCTGTCCCGAAGCATGATCGATGATACATTCTGCCACCAGCCGGTCTACCGCATCATAGCCGCGCTGGATTTTACTGCCGTCGGGCAGCTGGATCTCCGTGATATTGCCATTGGCATCGTAGGTATAGTGGGTATGTGACCACCAATTGCCCTTGCGTTTTTTATTGAGCTCCTCTGCGCGGTCGATGAGACGGCCGGTTTTATCATAGCGATACACAATCCGCTGGGTTTCCTTGGCATTGATCTTACGTTCCTCACTGGTTCGTTTGCCAATGCTATTGTAGGTGTATTTGACCTCTGCCCCCAGATTATCCGTTACGCGGATCAGCCGGTTCTGCTTATCATAATCTTGGCGGATGATGCGCGTAAGTCCGCTGGCACTGGTCTCGCTTTGCAGCGTAAGCCAGGTCTTTTCCTCGATGATATTGCCATGGGAATCATAGATCCATCGCCGCAGGCTATACTGGATAGCGCCGTCTTTTTCTGCGACCGCCCTGCGTTCTTCAAGCTTATTGCCGGCCAAGTCGTATTTATAGATTGTCGCATAAACCATGCCGTCACGGCTGGCTTCGAGCTGGCCAGCATCCTGATGATAGATGCAGCGGCCTTTGGCATCATAGCGGGAGACTTCGAGCAGGTCGCCAGCTTCGTTCTTCACCGTGGTGCGGCGATTGCCTGCATCATACGTATAGCTCATACCTGCGCCATCGTCCGTGGACGCATCATAGTGATTCGGTGTTACCCGCTTGCAGAGATTCCCCTCGGCATCATAGAAGCGCCGCTCCACACCACCATCGGGATAATGGATGCGGATTTTGCGTCCATCGGTGTCGTAGTCGTAAAGGGTGCCCTCGCCATCTCCGGTTTCGGGGTCATAGGCCTCCGGATGGACTTCCTTGATAAGATTCCCTTCTGCATCATAGGCGCGGGCATAGACGATTCCCTCGGGCGCCGTTTCCAGGATACAGTGATCCATCGAGTCATAGACATAGCGGCTAACCTGCTGGTCATCGCCCTTATCCTGTTCCTTGGGCGTGATATGCTTCTGCAAATTGCCCATGAGGTCATACTGCCAGCTTTCCATATGCCCCAGCGCATCGGTATCGCAGGCCCGATAGTCCATGACATCATAGCCAAAGCTGCGCTCACCGAATTCGCTTTGGATGCACATAAGGCGGCAGACCTTATCGTACTCATAGTTGAACCAGCCGCCCTCCGGCAGCATCATACTGCTCGGGACCGGCAGCGTTCCTTCATAGCTATAGGTTGTTTCACACCCATTTACCGCCTGGGTCAGGACGCGGCCCCGAAAGTCATACTGCCAGCTTTCCTTTTTCCACTTTCCTTCGCCCAGCTTCGTCTCGCGGGCGATCAGCCAGCCATGCTTGTCATAGCGGTAGCGAACACAGCCACCCTCGCTATCCGTTTCCTCCTGCAGGCGACCCTCGCCGTCATAGGCAAGCTGACGTGTCAATCCGCCGGGCAGTTCCTCGCGCAACAGCTGGGAAGCTTCGTTGTATGTCCGCTTGGTTTCCCGTCCGAGCCGGTCCTTTTCATAGATTACATTCTCCCGCTCATCATAGGCTTTTTCTGCCGTCGTGTCATCCGGATAGACGGTTTTTTCCACCAGATGCTGCCGATTCCAGTGATAGGTCACCCGTTTGCCGCTATGCTGGTCGGTTACGGTCGTTCGGCGGTTCTGGTCATCGTAGAATAAAAGATATTCCGCACCATTTTTCAGCTGCTGATGCAGTACCCGGCCCTCGCGGTCGTACTCATTCTGCAGATAACAGATGCCATTCAGATCGGTAACTGTACGAATCCAGCCTTCCGACGTATAGGTATACTTTGCCTGGCCGCCATTGGGATAGGTCACGCAGGTCAGCAGGTCATCCTCATATTCATAGCAGATGGTGCGGCCTATCCCGTCGATAATCTGCGCAATTTTGTCCTCCGCATAAAGGAAGGATAATTCCTGTCCATCCGCCAAGCGCACAGTCTGGATTTGCCTGCCTTGATACTCGATATGTATCTTGGCCTTTTGGCACAAAACCATATCCGTGAGCTGGCCGGATTTGTTATAAAAATACGTTTTCTGCTGGTGGCGATTTTCCAGCTGATAGCCGGTTTCGTTTTCCGCCAGCATGATTCCCCGATCGCCGCCACGTTCATTTTGCCAGCTGCCATCTGCCTGCAGCGCGAATTTTTCCAAATGCATATCGGCACACAGGATGCGCACCTGCTTCTCCCGTCGCTCCAGTACACTCCCCACATTGATAAGCCAGCGGCGGCCGAGGTGCTGCCCGGGATTTTCGTAGATGGATTCATACGTACGCGTCAGCAGGAAGTCCTCCACGAAATCCTTCTGACGGTAATCGGTCACGGTCATACAAAAACTGCCGGTCACAGCATCTATCGGATCGGCCACCGACGTTTTCCCATTGGCTCCATTTTGCGTGCCGGATACTGCCGGTGTCGTATTCTTCGCCTTTTCCGGGGCACCATTCAGCGCTGTCCTGTCCCGCATCTTATTGCCGCTGCTTTTCCGCCCGCAACTCATGACAAGATTTTTCGGCAGATTTCCCATTTTGCTTCTGAGCCATGGCCTTGCCTTGGCCCCTTGGATAATGGCCTTGTCGATTTTCTCCAGCGACACATGGTCTGAGGCAAATTTTTTCAGCGCGCCCCAAGCCTTATCGATTTTGGTTCTTGCTGCCAACCGTGCTGCCTTTAAGCCATTACTGGCGCTGCGGATAGCCTCAGCTCCTCTTTTCGTTCTGGCAAAAATATTGCCAGCCACAGGCAGCATGGCTAAGGCCGTATCAATTGCCGCATCCTTTTTATTCCCTGCCCGTAAGTCCTCGCCGATAGTCTTCAAGGAAAAAAGCACAGCTGCAGCAGGTCCTACCGGCGTAAAGCAAGCCACCAGCAAAGCGGCATCGATGGCCAGACTCAGATTATTCATTTCGATATCTTCTGTTGTCCGTTCCTGCGGATATTGGTTATGGATATAGCCCTCGCCAGCCACGAGCGGAGCCTTTAATGCGACCGTATTCGTCGCGCCATCGAGACAAAGCCAGTTCCCGCCGACCTTTAGCGTCATCGCTTGCCCCGCCTCGACATTTATCCGCCCGTCGGAAACCCCGGTGGCAAAATCTTCAATCGCAGCATTCATTGGTGAAGTAGTATGCCGTTGGCCAGACTGACGGAATAAATCCTTGCCCAGGTCAGAGGTAACCGGCGCTTCCTTAGCTGCCCCCAGGCTTTTGCTAAGACTTGCATCCTGGCCGATTTTCCCTGCTGCTATATCAAGCTGCAGGGTCTGCGCCAATGCCTGGCCGCCATCGCCGATATATTTGTCATATCCACGGCAAAAGCCTGGTGCTACTTTTCCCGATTTATCGTCCACGCTATCCGTTCCGGACTGGATGACAATATCTTTGCCGCTGTGTACCACCACATCATGATTCGAGACGACCGAAATCCCACGACTATCATCCGCCGTTATCGAGGCAGAATCCACGCCACTGCGCCCCGCAATCATCACCACACTATTCGGCTGAAACTGAACCATATTATTGGTAGAAGTCAGATTACGGTTCTCCGGTGCCTCGTAATCGGGATTACCGCCAAGCTCGCCGCGATGACTGCCTAACGCTACCTTTTCGCCGTTTTCTTCAAAGTAGACAAATACATGGTCACCAACATCCGGCATGGAATACTGATAGTTGTTGACGGTATTCTCATAGGGAATCCAGCAGGCCTCTTCGATATCTTGCTGTTCATCGCAATCGAATTTTACCTTGACGTTCGTTCCGTCGACCGCCAGTATGGTACCGGTAAGCTGCTGGGGCATATTCCTGCGGCGCAGTTCCTCCTCTGCCTCGGGACGGCAGCCTTCCTTATGACGCAGCGTAAGACGATTGATTAGCAGGGCATCTTCGGAGACGATATGGCTTTCCAGCACCGCTTGTACCCGTTGTTCATATTCCAGCCCGTGGCCTGCCGTCAGTTTCCAGTCATACGTAGCAAGCCCCGTGTCCTGAAACTCACAGGGCGCCGTCATTGGCCGGATATTTTCTTTGACTTTGCGGCAAGTACTCACCGGCAGGGAAATAGCATCGATTCTATCCTCTTTCTCCCGCCGGCGCTTGGAAAACGGCACAAATCCCACGCTTAGCTGAATCCGATCGCTTGCGCAATTGGTAAACAGAAAATGTCCGGTCGTTTCTGCCAACCGGACTAAAAACTGCCAATCCGTTTCCTCGTGCTGATACAGCATACGCGGCAAAACAGGATTATCCTGCACAGCTATCTGTAGGCCATACGGCTGGCCGATGGCATTGGCTACATCGCTAAGTGTTTTGCTCTCGGATTGGAACGTACGGCTGTGCCGCTTGATATCCATCGCTTGCGACAAGGTTACCGCCCGGACCAGCAAGCAGCTATACCCAGCCTGCTCCTGCCAAACTGCCTGCGTGATGATACCCGCAAAAAGCAATTCTGTTTTTAACAAAACCTTGATGGGTTGCCCCTCTATCCTCTGTACCAAGGACATGTCCGCCGCAGGTAGTGCGATGAATTGCAGGTCACAGATTCCATGCTGGCCTGCCCTGGTATCTATTTGGATTTTTTCTATACGCTGATAGGGCAAGCCTTCGACTTTTAGCTGTCCTAATGTAACCTGTTCCATATATCCTCCTGCTAACCTGTCATTCGTCACCGTTCGACTCTATTTTCCGTGCCCACCAAGTTGCCAAGCAAACAAACACCAGCGTCCCCCAGGCAAAGATATCATCCGGCGTGCTGATAATCTCAATCAATGTTCTTATAATCACCAAATACAATAAATAGATAAATTTCATAGTCTTATCCTTTAGTATGTATAGAATTTATAGATATGCACCCGATAGGTGTTTTTTTCTTGCCAATCGTATCCCCCTACACTGCATAATCAACAAACAACAATCGAATTCTCCTCTCTAATATCTATATATTTTATAAATATTTACTCGATATTTTTCATTCTCATCCTGAACCGCTATTTTCCATTTGTCTTTTTTAAACAACACCATGCAATTGCCATCTTGTTTATCGATTTGTTTCCACCCTTTATCGGTTAAGTACATAATATAAAACCGTTTGATTTGTTCCTTTGATAATCTTGTACAATAATATATATCCAATGACACGGAGTATCTCTCTCTTATGGATTCTTTTTTTTCAATCTCGTTTGTATTATCAGGTATTGGCAACTCGCCATATATCTCATATAAGACTTTCGGGTCACGCTTAAAATCATCACCATTTTCCATGTAATTAGCAAATTCATCATATACAGATAGCAGCATACCTATAAAAACCAAATACATTACAATTTTTCTTGCCAATCGCATCACAATCTCATCCTTTTTTTCATCGATAACAGACATGATTCATATTTGTAGATTTGGTATTTACTTGGTATTATCCTTAGTCAAACTCTTTTTTATTGCCTCTGTTTCTTTCTTTAATGATGAAGCGACTCCTGCAATCGCTCCTGCTGCTTTTTCGCCCATAGTCTGTGGCACATCGTCATCGCCTGGTTTTGGTGGGTCGCAAAAGCTGATTACGCCGCCCCACCTGCATTCGAGCGTGCTTTCTTTCGTCAGTACCGGTGCCCCTTCAATGACAAAATGCTTATCGCCATCGCGCCAGGCTTCTTCCGTGCGTGCATGGCAGACGCATTTTACGCGCGGCCTTACGAATCGGTTTCCGTTTTGCTGGGCGCTATTTATCAGCTGGGCATACTCGTTATTATCATCACAGAAGGCACTGCACATCCCATACCCCAGGATATTTTCCTGCCATTTATGGTCATTGGCATTCAGCACGGCCTTGCCTGTTTTGCGCGACAAAACGCCATGATCATCGCGCATATTGATTTGATTTTTCATGCTCCCATAGGTGCACTTCGTGTAGTCACTCATCATGGTCATGTATTCCTTAGCGCCCATATTCTCAATCTCCTTTCTTTGTCCTATCCGTATACGATAAAGCGTTTTGTCGGGCGATTTACAATCTATTCTGCTTTTTCTGCGGTGTTGCCGAAGGCGTCGTAGGTGTAGCGATTCTTTACTTTACCTTCTGCATCTTTCGCATTGCTTTATCCTCCGTTATTCCTCCACTCACGTACTGCTGTAGATTTTGTATATATCCACAAAATATTTATCTACTTCATTATGAACCGATATTTCCCATCTTCCCTTTTTAAAGGTGATTCCAGTTCCGCCTTAATCTTCAATTTGTTGCCAACCTTTATCAACTAACTTTTCGATGTAAAACTGTCTAATATCCTCATCGGGTAGACTTGTGTGATAATAAACGTACAAGGATAGAGAATATCTTTTTCTTATAAACTCTTTTCTTTCAATTTCCTTCGTATTATCAGGGATCGGCAACTCGTCATATATTTCATACATAACTTGGGGATCACGACTAAAATCATCGCCATTTATCATATAATTTTCAAATGAATCATATACGGATAGCAGCATACCTACCAAAAGCAAATACATTACAATTTTTCTTACCACTCGTATCCCCCACACTGCACAATCAACAAACATGAGCATATACCCCGAAAAGATTATCTTAGAGGTATTTATAGTATCAATTAATGAAACTCAATCGATTTTATTGATTTTTTCACCAACTCTTTGCTTGCCTTATTGTTTTCGTTATAAATATAAGTAATAATCCAATAATCTTCGCCCGAATGAATACCAAAACATTCAAACGTGTATGGATAACTATTTTTCTTGGCCGATAATTTTGCATAAGTCATATTCTGTCCATGGATGTTTTTTTCTTCTATCTTTTCACAACATTTGTCATCTAAATCACCATAATCCATCAGGAAAGTATCTTGCGAAAAATCGATTTCCTTGTTGGAATCATCTATTACACCATGATCTACCGCTACAGTAATATCATCTACTTGATGATAAAACTTCTCTTCTTTTTTTACACCATCCACATTGTCAATTTTCGTATATCCATCTAACACAAACGGTAGTTTTATCGATAATTTTTTTCCATCCGATTGCTCTAACATTGTACTTTTCCAAGCATCATTACTACTATCTCCAGCGTTTATATCTATATTCAAAACACTACCTCCTAATAATAAAAGAAATAATACAACAACCACGAATAATGCCTTGATTTCAGTCATCATAAGAATACTAACTCCTTAAAATTTTTACACATAAACTATTTGGAGCAGTATTTTTCTTGCCGCGTTCTGTAGTCACTCATCATGGTCATGTATTCCTTAGCGCCCATATTCTCAAGCTCCTTTCTGTGTCCTATCCGTATACGATAAAGCGATTTGTCTGGCGATATCCTTAACCTGCCGCTGGGCGTAGGTAAAGCTGATGGAACCTGTTACCGATGCAGCTCCGAGGCCACTGGAAAACAAGCAGTTATACATGCGCTCGGTTACAGTTTCATTGGTATATTCTATCCAGACAAGGGATTGATGTTTTCCCGCGAGAATCTCAGCGGCGTGGATATGCACGCCGGCGGCCAGTTTCGGCATGACTTGGCAGTAGGTATCCTTTTCCTTTTCTAAATCCTTTTGTTCCAGTTTACGATTTTGCTGCAAAAGACTTATGGTAAATATCGCCGCGTCGTCACTTAACAACAACTGATTTTCGCGGCAAGCTGGCAAGAACTGCTTCATGACTTCCTTCCCCAAGAGCTTGAATTCGCTGGGGATACGAAGAGTCAAAGCACCATCGAAAAAAGTCCTATCGGCAAAGTGATAGTCAATCCCCGCCACCGTTGTCATCGTCTCGTCGATTGATGGCAGGACATCATCAACCACCTTTTCTGATAGTTTTTCCTGTTCCCGCCACTCATTTTGCTGGCGATATATTTCCTGGTCAAAACGCATTTATATTGCCCCCCTATTTCGTTCCATCAAAGAAACTGTTCATCCAGCCATCGTTTTCAAAGCTCTGGAATTTCTCTTTGCCAAGCATCAAGGTTTCTCCCTCGCGGTAGACGGGAACGATCATAAAACCCCATTCTTTTGGTTCCGACCAGATAAAGAATTTCGCCTCACGGTGGATGATGGTATCCGTATCAGCCTGCGGGATGTGCTCGCCGTAGATGGCTTCGATTTCCTCCTGGGTCTTGGGTGTGAATTCTGCCTGCGTGCAGGTATAGGTGAAATTATAGCGGATACTGCCATCTTCATCTTTGAGGTACAGCATGAGCGTAAGGTTATCCATATTGCGCGAAAGCTCGCCATGGCTGAGGCCCGCCATGCCATCAATCAGGTTAATCTCCTCACCATTATGGGTAAAGCCCGTGAGCCTATACGGCAGTTTCGGCGGCTGGCTGATGATATGGACATCGGCATAGCCGTATTTCTTGTCGCGCAGGTATTTGAGCGCGCCATCGATGCAGGTCATCTTGAGCTCCCGGCAGTCCGAGCTGTCCCCGGATTTGCGCTTGGACTTGATGACCCGTCCCGGCACGAATTCCTTGAGCGAGTCGCGGAACAGGTCGATTTTGCAGGATTGACCGGTCAATTTGATAATGCTGTAATCTTCAATGTCGCCGCTTTCATAGAGCGGGTCAAGAAAGCGGGCGATAACGCCGTAGATATCCGGCGTCAGCAGCAGATTGACATCGAAGATGCTGCACACAATATCCTTTAGCTGCTTGACCGTGACCATGCCGCCCGCCTGATGAACGGCGAGTTTCCATTTATCCATCGGCAGCACGATGGATTCGCCGTCATCGATGGGGATTTCCCGCCGCAGCTGCCAATTGCGCCCCGGCGCTTCATGATTTCCCTCCGCCGTCAGGATAATCTTGAGTGCACCCGCTTTCTCGAAAAAGGCTTTCTTGACCTGCTCGGCGCAATGGAACAGAAAATAGAAGTTATTCTTGACCTTGAAGTAATCCGTGCGGCTTTCTTTCTCCCATTCCTTGAACTTCGTCGGCAGGACAGCCTCCACGGCAGCATAGGCCCTATCGAGGGCCTGATACAGAGCTTCCGTGCCATGCTCATCGACACTGCGGAAAATATCTACATCAAAGGCCCGCAGCAGTTCCTTGCTATGCGGAATCTGGCGCAGCTGCTCGCGGGCCTGGGCATCGACAGCTGCCTGCGCGCCATAGACCTCATGCTGCAGGGCCCAGCGGGCATCCTTACTATGCCGGTCGTATTCGCCCGATAGCTGCTCGGCAATCTTGAGTTTCAACAGCTGCATGATTCGATAAGTCAGATTATTGCCGCCAAAATCCGTATCGCCATTTTCATAGGCCGTCTCGATGTCAATCTTGTAGGACACCCGCTGGTCATCCACGCGGAACTTGCAGGAGGAAAGATCCGTGGTACCGCCGCCGCAATCGATGATAAGGGCATGATAGAGCTGATTCTTGCGGGCCTTTTTCTGCTCGATAAGCTCACTGACGGTATTGTAGAGCACGGACACTCCCTCATCGATGGCGTCATGCTCCACCGCATACTCGGGCAGGATCTGCCGAAAAAGTTTCTGGAACAGGTACTTCTGCTTGACCGGACTTGAGATATGGATGCCTTTGATGCGGCATTTGAGGCGGTTTTCCAAGGCATGGATGACATGCAGGAAAAATGCCCGCAGGATTTCCTTGCGGGGAACAAAGGCCCGCCGTCCATGACGGTCGGTGATTTCCTCATCCTTTTCGTAGTCGCTAATCCAGCGCTTCATATCGTAAAAGACACAAAAGCCCTCATCGATATAGCTGTCGGCGGCCATCTCGACGGCATCATAGCCAAACAGGTACTGTGGTTCCTCCTGATCCTGCAGCGAAAGGACCGACACCACACTGGGCAGCAGATTCGTCGCGGCAAAATCATGGAGCCGGTCGTAGAAAATCGCATAATTGATTTCATTTTCACGGATTCCTGGCGGCGTCTCGAGCTGCTGGCTCTCGAAATAGAGGTGGTCAAGATAGGCGCCGGCAGCAGTATTGGAGGTACCAAAGTCAATCGCTACAGGCAGATGCAACGTCTTGGGTTCGCGAACGATAAAGTCTACCAACGACACTTGCGCCAGGCGGATATTCTCGGGCGTATAGGTCATTTCGCCGCTATACAGGCGGAAAATCTGCGCCGATGCTGACCGGTCAAAAAACAGCAACGTATAGCGTTTGACTGCCGCCTCCTTGCAGGGAAGGCCCGCCTCTTTGCGCAGATAGAGATAGTCCTGCGCCTTGCCCTTGGGCTCGACATTGAAGATGCCGCAAAGATTCCTGTCGCCATCGACCACCAGCGCATTGGTACCGATTAGCTCAGGCATATAGCGGACCTTCAGATTGTCATAGAAATCGACGGCCAGCTGCTGCCAGACGATGAACTTGCCACTGCACTCGGGCGCAAGGCCTGCCGCCTGCTGCCAGACGGTTTTCTTCAGTGCCGCCTCCAGAGCGTTCCAGCCTTTCTCGGAATACCTGCGGATCAGCAGATTATCATCGGCCCCGCGATAGCGCATAATGGTCTCAATCAAGGCTTCTTTGTCCATGGGATTGACAATGCCGACGATGACCTTCTCGCGGCGTGCGATTTCCTGCAGCTGCACCGTCGACATGCCCAAAAGCTCACGGCGGTAATAGCGTCTTGTCCCTTCGCTCTTGTTGGTTTCGATTTTCCCGTTGCGATTCAACGTATATCCTATCTTCCTAGCCATACCATTCTTCCCTTGCCTTTAATGGATGATGAAATCATCCATATTCATTTTCCTGTTCTTTCCCTGCAGCATCTCCTGCGGCTTTTTAGCCGCCTGCTGGATTTCGGCTGTCGCCGCTGCTGCCTGCGTAATCTGTCCCGCAATTGGCGACGCCTTGGCTGCGTGTTTGACCACCTCAGCCTCTGCGGTCTGCCGGGCGATTTCCCCCATGATTTTGCCCGTGTTCATTTTCTGGCCAGGGCCAAAGCAGCCACCAGTTGCAAGCGGTATCCCTGCCGTGGTGCCCAGGCTGCCCATAGCGCCGCCCATGGCTCCTCCAAGTGCTCCGCCCAAAGCGCCCAGGCCGCTTACTGCACCAGCTGTCACTTTATCCACCAAATCGGTCTTCTGCCGGATGACCAGCCGGAAGGTGCCGAAGCCTTCGGTATCCTCGTAGCTTTCCTGATAGTCGACGACAAAAGCCTTGGACAAATGCACCTGCCGGAACGTATTGCCGGCAAAGACCACGGTCAGTACCACATCGCGATAAGCATCGGGCGACTCTGCGGGGCAGTGTGCCCAGTTGAAGAGCTTCATCGTCTCATTGCCCTCCGCAGCTGCATAGAGCTTGCCTGTCACGACGATAGTGGACAGGCATTTTGACGCACGCGCCCGTGAATCTGCCGGCGTGAACATCTCCGTCTCGGCCGTCCGGATCATATTCTCATCCAGTGCGATTGACTCTGCCCCGTTTACCTGTAATCTGAACCCCATGGAAAAACTCCTTTCTTGACACGATTATCCATCTTATCCTGCGCCATCCGCAGGAAGGTTGCATATGCTTCTCCCTTTTCGGTATTCCGCTGTACTCCGCGGCCATTCTTGTACGCATCAGCCAGCAAGCTGACTGACAGCGGATCATGCGGTGCCCGCTCAAAATACTCGATGGCCTTCTTCTCATCGCGCGGCAAACCGCGGCCTGTATAATAGGCTGAGCCGATATAGGCCAGTGCCACGGTATCGCCCTCGTGCGCGCCCAGCTGGCTCCAGCGTACGGCTGCCTCATAGCTCTGGGGCACAAGCTGCCCCTGATGCGCCCGCCGTCCAGCCATGGCATAAAGACGCGCCAGTGGCAGTTTTTTGTCCCGGTAAGCAGGGCTTGCATAAATCCTGGCCAACGAAGCATTCAGCCGTGCTGCCTTCCCCTGCCAGATTGCGGCCTTCTCTTTGCTTTGCTCTACCTGTTGGCCGGTCTGATAGGCATAGGCCACGATGCACAGGGCTTCGGGATCACCTTCCCTGGCCCATGCCTGTACGGCCTCGAAATCGTACTTGCGATACGCCTTTTCGAGCTGCTTTTGGGTCTTCCTGGCTTCGCGCTGCGCTTTGCGGGCGGCCTTGTCCTGCGGCGATGCTTTGCCGATGCCTGGCAGATGCAGCTTGCTGAGCACCTGCTCGGCCACGGCAATCTTGCCCACATCAGCAAAAACATCAGCAGAAGCAGCGCTTGCCGATGCCGGCAGCAGGCAAGTACAGGCCAGTGCCATGGCCACCACTTGTTTTTGATAGTCCATAACGATTTCCTTTCTGTTCACTTACTGCGGGAGCCCGGCCGCGATTGCCGTATCAGCAGCAATGCTTGCCAGCAGTGTATCCATCTCGGAAGCTTTCTGACTGTTTCCTGCCTGCTGATAGGCAGCCTTGGCCTGCTCCGCTGCCTGCTTGGCATTGTCGTAGTCGTGAGCAGCATAGAGGTTGCGCGCCTGGTCTTCATAGCTCTTGGCCGTCGCCTGCGTTTCGAGCTGGCTCTGCAGGTTGGCCTGGGCACTTGCGAGCTTGTCGCTCACGTTATTAGCCTCGCCGTATTCGCGCAGGGCCGTATACTTGGCATAGGCACTGTTATAGCAGGCCACAGCCTCGGAATAATTGCCGCTGCCAGCCGCCCGGTCGCCATTCGTCTCGATTACGGCCGCCGCGCCGAAGGCATTGGCATAGTCGTCAGCCTTTTTCTGCATCGCCTGCTCGGCCTCGCCCTGTGCCTTGTGCAGGCTCTCAAGACCGCTCATCGACTGGTCGCGGCCGCCTTTATCGCCGAGCTGGGCAGCCATGCGGCGCGCTTCCAGATAGGCCGCCTCAGCGCCCTTATAATCGCCCGCCGAAAGCAGGCTGTCGCCCTTGCTGATAGCTGCCTGCATCAAGGCCTTGCTGGCCTCATCCTGCTTGCCAAGCTGCTTGGCCTTGGCATCATAGAGCTTGTTAAGCGCCTCGATTGCCCGCTTCTTGCCCTCGGCATAGTGCTGCCACTCGGCTTTGTCACGTGCCTGGAAATAGTAGTCCTCGGCTTTATCAAGATCCCCGGATTCCAAAGCATGGTCGCCGAGGCTGATCAGATCATCGACCGACAAATGCTCACCGCTCTGATGGATGCGGTGGTCGATATAGTCACTGCCGAGCATATCCGACTGACGCGACAGCTCCTTGGCCGACTGGAAGCGATCGTAGGCCGTCTCGAAATCCTTGTCGCGGAACGCATCATCGCCCTGCACGATGGCATCGATGGTCTGCTGATATGCTTCGAGTTTTTCCGCCTCAGCCGTCTCCTCGAGCTTCGTCGCCTTCTGCACGCAATCGTCGCACTCTTTCTGCGCCCGTACAAAGTTCTCCGCACTGCAATAGGCCAGCATCCGGCGCTCCTGTGCATACATCTCCCGCACCGCCGTCTGATGGGCATGATAGCGGTAGAAGAAGAAACCACCAACCATCAGGAAGAGCACGGCAGCGGCAATCGCCAGCCGGATGCGGCGGCGGCGCTTGCGGGCCCGCTCCGGGTCAGAGAAGACCCGATTGACAAAAATCGCTGCCATCGTGTAATTGCGCAAATCCTGCGGCTGACGCGACAGCAAAAGCTCCTCCACATAGTCGACAGACTCCTGGGGCTCATTGGTTGCATCGACAAAGACATCGTCAAGCTCGCCTTCATCCACATTCTCCCAGATTCCCTCGGTATAAAGACTGATGATATCCGCATCCATCAGCTTCAACTGCGGCGAGATAAACGGCGTGAAATCGTCGCGCTTGCCCAGGTACGCATAGAGATTGTTGCGCTCCCTGCTCTTAGCCACCGTTGTTACAGACTTTCCTTGGTCGACAAGATCCTGAGCCAGCGACTGATCCTTGGACTGGATTTTCATGCGCCCCTGCCGGTACATGCGCAGACGGGCATTACCCGCAGACGCGTAGCGCATCTTCTCATAGTCCGTGACCACGACCACCACCGACGCCCGCAGTTTCTCCCGCGAAGCACTGGCCACCAAGCGGTCATTGGCATCCTGCAGATAGCGCTTGAGCGCCATCTTCGACATCCCCGGCTGCTCCTGGAAACTCAGCAGGATATTCTCTACAGCCCGCTTAGCGCCCTGCGATTCCTTGAAATCCGTAATCCCCGACGCAATGACATAGCAAGCGTAGTCGTCAAGCTCCACAAAGGCAAAATAATCGTTATTGACAAGCTGGCTGCCTGTCTCAGACACAAAGGCGGTCCGAAAGTCGCTGTTTGATTTTCTCAAGGTTCATACTCCCTTTCTTCTTGTTTCCCTGTTTCTTCCCGGCAGGCTTTGCTGCCGGATCATGCAAATCATAGAGGATAACGCTGGCGTTATCCTTATCCTCCCGCTTGCTGGCCTCCACCAGCGCAATGATCCGCTGCGCTTTTTCCTGCGGCGTAATCGGAAGGCTCAAGCAATCCTCAATCTTGCGCCAGGGCGCGGTCTCCGTCACGCCATCGGACAGGATGACCACCACATCGCCTGGCTGCAGTTCGATAGGTTCGCTGAAAAACTCGATATCGTGAAAGCCATCCTGCCCGACAAAATTGTAGAGGCGGCGCTCATGCAGCAGCTTCAACGCCTGCTCCTTGGAAATGCGCCCCTGCTGATAACGGTGCTGGGCCAGGATATCGATGGTCTGTCCCTCGGTCACCGGCACCAAATCCCCATCCCGGAACAAGGCAATCCGGCTGTTGCCCACCAGTGCATAGTAAAGACGGCTTCGCTCGATGATGGCCGCGGCCAGACAGGTCGACCCACGGCCGTCCTCCAGAACGCTGAGTATCTTATGGTTGGCCGCCTGGAACGCCTTGCGGAAATAATACTGCGGCTTTTCGCCTGCCTGACACTCCTGATAGAGATCAAGGCACGTATCGATAGCGAGCTTTGCCGCAATCTTGCCCGCCTGCCCACGGCCATCAGCCAGCAGCAAAAGCCCGCCTGCATCACCCAAGGCACTACCGGTCAGATCCTGCTGCAGCTGCCGCTGGCCAATCGTTGCCGCCGTGCCAATTGGATTGCGCGGCGGCTCGTTTTTTTCGGGTACAGCTTCCTCCACCACAGTTTGTTTTTCTGGCCAAAACCGCACGATAAGCAGTACGACGATAAGTGCGCCGATCCCGAGCAGACTATACATTCCCATAGCTGCCATCGCTTTCTCCCTCGGTCTCATAACCGCCCTCTTCGGGCAGTCCCGACGGATCTTCCCAGCGGAAATGATCGCCGCAGAACGGCACAAACAAGAACTTGCTCTCGCCCATCTCGATCACATCGTAGACCGACAGCACCACCGGCGTATAGACAGCCGCCTCGTTATGATAGACAAGGCCATTGGAGTCGCCTGGCAAAAGCACCGTCTCATGCTTTTTCGGGTCATAGACCAGAATCGCATGATTGCGACGGGAAATACGGTTATCCCCCAGAATCTGGATATCCATATCATCGGCACGGCCAATGAAGTTCTTGCCGGACTTTATCTTGTAATCCTTTCCCTGCCGCGGCCCATCGATGCAGACGAGCCAGCCACAGACCGGATCGATTTTCTCCAGCATCAGCATCTCGTCCACATCGACATCACTCTGGCCGACCATGCTCGTCTCCTTGCGCTCCTGCGTCGCCGTCTCGATATTACAGTACGGACAAACCGTACCATACCGCCGCGAACTGAATAAATGCCCATTCGGGCAACGAATAAGACCACTCATTCCTCAAAACTCCTTTTATTTTTACCGATATTCTAATCAATATTCCAAAGTTCCTTTTTTATTCGATTTGAATCTTCGATTTCCGATTCAAACAGTTCCCTCCCTTCATCTGTCATATCCGTAAAATGCCACTTATCATCTGCATGTTTCAATAAAATAATCTTGCCTGGCCAGTAAATCAGCTCTTCTCTTTCCTCTCCTTCATCTAAACAATTTATTACCTTACTATACAGTCCAATATGATTTTTGATTATATCCTCTCCATATTCGTCTTCCAGCAGCCATATATACCGATACACACCGCTCTTCCATGTAGCATACATGCTTATTCCGTAATCAACATCATGATTTATAAATTTTCTTACCACCTTCTTCACAACTTCTTCTATCGGTTCATTGTTATTTATAATATCCGATACATCAATGTCTTCTATTTCACTTCCATACCCTCGATATATATACCCTTTTCCCATTGCAACTCCTTTTCTCCTATTTGAATCATTTACATAAGCTATATATCATCTCACTACCTTTTCATCATCAACCGATTTTTAAATTAATCTTTTTCCGCATATTTCTTTTTTATATGATTAGATTCTTCTATATCTCTATATAATAAAACCAAATCATCGGCATCCATAGATGTACAACTATCCCCACCAGCATCATGTTTTATCATAATGACTTTCCCAGGCATATAATGTAACTCTCTTCTTCCATCATTAAGATCGTTAATAAACTCACCACATAAACCTATACAATTTTGTTTTATACTTTCATCACGTTCATCATTTACCCAAATATATCGGTACAAATGCCCCTTCCATTCCATTCCATACAAATACTCATCACATTTTGAGCATCTGATTTTATAAACGTTTTGGCTATATCATTTACATTTTCTTCAACTGGATTATCTTCTTTTACAACATCAGCAATATCTATTTCCGTGACATCATCACCATTTCCTTGATATAGAAAGGCTCTTTTCACCTTTGCATTCCATACAACCTTATTATTAGAATCCACAATTAGATACGGTGCATTGAATCTACTAACTTCAATATATTCACCCTTTCTGTATTTCCTTACGCTATTTTTAATAACATTATCAATTCTAAAAGCACAAGCATCGAACTCTTCAAAATTTATCTCATCCTCATCCAATCCATTATCTGTTTCATATATCGTGTCAATATAACCAGACAATACTGCGCCATCATCATACTTTAAAATCAACCTATCCTAATTATGATATTTATTTAATTTAAATATTAATTCATCCATTTCTTCTCCTTAATAACCTTCTGGTCGTGAAGGAACAACATGAGCAGATCCATTTTTTAATACCACACTTTTCCATCCGCGCCATGGTCATGGATGTTGTTGAGATTTATCTCACTGCCTGCCACCATCAGCCGGATTTGTGTCAGTGCTGACATGTCAACTTTTTTCCCATGGATGTGGATAGCATCTTGTGCTTTTATGGTTACTTTGCCGGTGCTTTGGAATGATAACTACGCTTATCGTTCTGCATAAACAGTGATTGACAATTCATCATAGTCATCAAAAAAGTCAACCTTCAAATGCGCCTCTGGATATTGGTCACGAAACCAGTTTGTCCAAAAGTAATCGAGTGTATGCGCTAATGCCTGGACTTCCGCATCATAATTTCCATCATCTTCTGTATTCGGGCAAAAGAAATCTGACACATCACAATAGTTCATCATATACTCGATTTTTGACTTGTCATCGCCAAATTCTTTTTTCCATCCTTTATAAGTTTCTTCAGAATACGTATCTCTAAGAAAGTAACAGCCATCTTTTTCTATAATATCCGGCGTAAATAATCTTGCGACACTTAACGCAGTCTGCAAGTCTGTTTTATAATTCAGAAAAAATTTCCATTTCACATCATCAGGATTTACACGAGCCCATTCCTTAAACTCTGGTATTAAATCATCAGAAAATAACATATAATTTTACAGTCCCCAGTATATTATTAGCCAAGTCACTAAAATCCGGGCCTCTAGGCGTATTGGTTTTCCTTGGCTGCGTTATTGGCTCCAACACTTGTGAGGTTGTGCCGATATACCACACTTTCCCATCCGTCAAGCTAAGCATTCCACCTGCGCCGCTGGCTCCCATATCGCGGGGATTCAGATAGAGCTTTTTCCCATGCTCGGTGGTAAGTGAGCGATTCTGATAATCGGCCATCGGCTGACAAGTGCTATCGATACCACCATTTGTCCTCCCTACGCCAGCTCCAGCTGGGTCATGCCGACGATGATGATGTCGCCGATTTCTACTTTACAGGGTTCGCCAGCAGTCAGCTGGTATTTGCGGCCGTCTCTTGCTTTGCATAGCTGGGTGCCGTTACGGCTGGAAAGATCTTCGACATACCATTCGGCATTGGCGTAGTTGAGCACCGCATGCTCGATATCGATGAGTGGCGCATAAGGACTTTTCTCGAGATCGATGTCGACCATGTTCTCCTGATAGTCACGGCCAATGACCAGCCCGGTGCGATTGAAGAGGTTCCAGCTTTTGAGGATATCGCCTTTTTCGCTTAGCCAATTGAGCTGCGTGATGCCTGCGGGAGCCGCAGGTTCGCTTTTTGCTGCGGGATTCTCCGGCATGACTTCTGGCACTGGCTGTTGCAGGCAGCGGATGAGGCTTGCCACTGCCCAAAGGAACAGGACAAGGCCAAGCGCGATAAGCGCGCCCGACACGGCAGGATTGCCCAGATCCGTAAGGCCAGCAAGTATGCTAAGTGCGATGCCGGCGATGCCGAGCAAGGCCGTAGTGATTTGTTTCCGATACATGATATCTTCTCCTCTCTAGGCTTTCGTCCGCTCAAGAAAAACCAAAGAAGCCCTTGAACAAGTCGCTGGTGTCCAGCGGGTTCTTCTTGTCACTGCCTGCATCCTTGGCCGTTGGCTTTTGGATACCGGCAAAGAATGCATCTTCAAACGCACGGCGGGAAAAGGCCTGGCTAAAATCCGGCTTCGCACTGCTGGTATGTGCAGCCTGCTGCTGCGTATGCTGCCTGCACTGCTGTGTCTGCTGCCGCTGCCCCTGCTGTTTGCGGTCAAGGTCATAGCGGGCGCGTTTATTCTCATCGCTAAGCACCTGACAAGCTTCGTTGATGCGCTTGAACTGCTCAGCCGCCGCTTTATCGCCAGGATGCAAGTCCGGATGATATTTGCGGGCCAGCTGGCGGAAGGCTTTCTTGATTTCCTTCTTGGTTGCCGTTGGGGACAGGCCAAGTATTTTATAATAATCTTTCATATGATTTCTCCTGTTATTACTAAAGGGGTGGACATTCAATCCACCCCTTCAGCTGCCAAGAAAGTGAGCGGTCTTCCTTATTTAGGCAGAATATCCGCCTTCAACCTGCAACTCAGCCATCTTATCTTTCTTCTGTTTGAGCCAGAGCGTAAAGGTGCCGTTGCCATCGCCATCATCGTAAACTTCCTGATAGTCAACGACAAACGCATTGGTGAAGGTGTACTTGCGCTCCACCACGCCGCCAGCCACATAGGTCACGGTAACATTCCGATAGGCCTCAGCCCGCTCCGCCGGTACCACAGACCACAGGAGCATCTGCCGCGTGCTGTCAGCAGCTGCGCCTGTTGCATTGGCAAGGATTTTCCCCGAGATGACCAGCGTCGCGCCGACATCTTTCGTGCGGGCATCGGAGTCCATCGGGATATCCGTGCTGAATTTTACATGTTTCGTGCATTCCGGCTCAATAGAAAAGGGTTCCGCGCCGGTTACCTGTACCTGAAAAGACATACGTTTCTCCTCCTTCTATCAGGCGCCAAAGCCGCCATTTAACTGTACTGCCGTATTGAGGTCTTTCTTCTGCTTGATATGCAGATAGAACTGGCCCACGCCGGCCTCATCGTCGAGGTCTTCCGTATACTCGACCACAAAAGCATTGGGGAAGGTATACTGGCGGACAATCTGTCCGGCCGCGACGACATCGATGACGGCATTGCGGTAGCAGTCGGCACGCTCGGCCGGTACCCCGGCCCATTTAGCTGCGCCCAGCGTGCTGTCGACGGACTGGCCGCCCAGCGAGAAATTCATCTTGCCCCATATCTTGACACTCAGGCGGATATCCCGTGCCCGGGCATTGGAATCATCCGGCGTATCGGAGTAGAATTCCACCTTCGTGATACTGCGTTCGTCGAACGAAATCTGTTCGGCACCGCCGGTAACATTAACTCGAAAACCCATAGTCTTTTTCCTCCTTTTGGAATCGGATCTTCTAAAAAACATCTATGCGGCCGCCAGCTGGCAGCCTGAGCTCGCGTCAAGAGGCGCGGTGAGCTGTCGTGATACGATTGGTCTCGATGGTGAGATTGCGCATATTGCCATTGAAGGTGATATCGAGCGTGCACATGCCGTTCTCTTCGTCGATAGCATAGTCGATATCATCGCCGACACCGATGATGGCATTGACCATGTTGCGCTTGCTGAGCCATTTGCTCTTCTGGCTGTTCGGGTTGTTGCTGAAGAACTCCACGATATGATCCTGCTTGAAGTCGCCCGAAGCATGGCGCAGGATGCGCTCGATATAGGTCGTGACCTGGGTCTTGTAGAGCGGCTCGAAGACGCCGAGGTTCTCATCATAGAGCAGATTGCGTGCCTTGTAGACCATGATGTTCGTAATATGCTGGCCGGCGAATACGGCATTTTCCGAGGAAAAGACAAAACCAAAGCCGCGGCGATTGATTTCATCCTTGATGGGATTCGTAAAGCCTGTGATTTCCTTGGCCAGCGTCGTACGCACCTGCAGGGCATGGTCGCCAGACTCGAAGTCAAAGGCTACGCCCGGCAGCTCGCTGTCGACATCGCGGCGGAATACATCGCGCAGGAATACAGGGTCCTGGCAGGCCGCCTCGATGCCAGCCGCCACATAGGCCGCATCGATATAGACGCCATCGATCCAGAGCTTCATGATATCCTGCTGATCCTTTGACAGTTCGGCGATATTGTTCGCATTGATTTTCATCTTCGTATCGAGCAGTACGCCGGATTTGTCGCGGGGAATCACGGTGAAGTTCGGCAGGCACGGGATGGCATACTCGCTGTACGAGCGGTCCGTCAACGGCTCGCAGCGCTCGACGTATTTGTCGATGCCCTCGGTCGCCATGCTGCTGAAGCTCGTTTTGTCGCTGGTCTCGAAGTTGAAGAAACACTGCACGCGGAAATCCTTGAGTACATCGAGGATTGCACTCAACGATTCGAGACTGTTGGCGCTGGTATTTTTCGGCGCATTGTTGCCGGCAAATCGCTGCCGCGTGATGCGCGCCTTCGCGGGGCGGTCAAGCTCCAGCGACGGATAGATGGCATACCAGACCGTGTTCTTGAAATCGTTCTTGGCATTTACCGTATTGAGGAACGTACGCAGGCGCGGCAAATTCTTGGCCTGGGCCAGCAGGTCGTTCTTGACATTCGTGATGAAGAGCGCCGGGCGCATGCCCTTCGTGCGGGCCGGATACTGCTCGAAGAACATCCGCACGCCGAGGATTTTCTCGATCAGCGGCTTGACGGTCTTGATGAAGTCGTCCTTGGCCTGCTTGTAGAAATCCAGATACGTATTGTAGTTTTCTATTTCCTGCGCCATATCGACCGCAGAAACGATGGACGACGGCAGCGGGCAGAACGTACGCGCAACGAGGGATTTGACATAGTCGTTATGGTTTTCCGCATTGAGCGCCTCATAGTCGTCCTCGATGGCTGCAATCAGGCCTTCATTGATATTGTCATCCACCGTCACCAGCGCCTGGGTCTGCTCTTTGGGCGCTTCGATGACCTTGAGCTCACCGCTGTCGCCCATCGTGAGCACGCCGAGGGCCAGCGCCGTGTCCTGCTGATTCCCCTGCTCCGTGCCGAGCAGCAGGCGGGTCTTGATATCCTCGATAGCCAGCGGCAGCATGGCCATGACATTGTTGTAGTTCTTGCTGGCCTCCTCGAACATGACATTGAGCTTGTCGCCGCAGTCGAGTTTCTTCGGGTCGCCATCCTCGAGCTCGACATACTTGCTATAGACATAGCGCAGCTCCTTGCGCTCCTGCTTGATATCCTCCATGACCTTGTGCGGCGAGATGAGATCCGTGAGCTTCTCGAACTTGAAATCGACATTCAAAAGCCCCTGCGAGCGCTTCGTGTCCACCAATGTCAGCAGCATACGCAAGAAATCGTTGTGCATGTTCAAATGGATGGCCGTCAGCAGATCATCGGGCACATTCTCGGGACGCTTGAGCGTATACATGACGCGCTGCGTATTGGCATTGAAGAAGGAATACACGACCGGGTCAAACTTATCGAGGAATTCCTGGAAATCATGCACCAAAAGCTTTTCATTGAGCTCCTTGATTTTCTCATCGCTCAAGCTGTCCAGCGCATTCGTATCGCCGACCATCGTGAGCAGGTCGAGCTTTTCCGGATTGATTTCCTCGAACAGCAGCGTGCGGTTCGTCTGTGAAATGATTTTTGCCATTTTGTCTAACTCCTTTTCATATCTTTCTCAGGTCTGTGGTTTCAGATCCTTGAGTACCATCGTCAAGGCCAGCTGTTCATCGCCGAAGGAGAGCTGCACCGGCTCATCGTAGCCCATGAAGCAGCTGGTACCGCGCAGGATAAGCTCGCCATCCTTGAGCAGGGTTGCCTGCGAATCGTTGTCGAGCCAAATGCCTGCCTTGCCCGGATGGACGCTGAGCCCATCGAGCCCGGGCAGCGTATCGGGAAGCTGACACTCATGGAAAAGACGCCGCAGCGGCAGCGCCGTATGCTCCAAGTGACGATACAGATTGAGCACCCGCACGCGGTGGTCGCGCCCCGAGCGGGTGCGGATATCGCGGATGGTAAGCTCCCCGACATAGCGCTCTGCCCAGAAAGGCTGCTGCTGCGCAGGCAGCGGCCTTTGCTGGCGCCGCTGCCGCCGCGTCTTGAGCTGCACGGCAACGAGCAGGCCAATCAGCACCAAGGCTCCGGCCCCGCCGCCAATCGCCAGCAGCCAAGGCACCGAGGAGCCTTCTGCTGGCTGCTTTTTCTCCGGCACAGTTACCATAAGCGACGCTGGCGTGCAGTCCACATTCCAGCCCCAGGCCGAAAAGACCGGCAGGATGTTCTCCGCGCCCTGCCAATCCTGCGGCAGCTCCACCCAGATGCTGCCATCACGGACATAGCCCGGATAGTAATCGTTATCGAGCCATACGGCGATTTCTTTGTCCGCCAGCGCCCGGTCATCCAGCAGCGGCTGCCTGTCGCCATCGGCGGTGCGCACACTAAGCTTCAGCCACTGGTCATCTGCTTCGCCAGCCACAAGCTCCGCCTGCAAATCCGCCGTCAGCTGCGGATACAGCTCGACCTGCTGGCCAGCCGGCAATCCGGTAAGCACCATATGCGCCGCAGGATTCTTGATATCCCAGATGGTAAGGGACGGGCCATCGTAGACCTGATGTCCCGAATCCTGCCCCACCAGTTTTGCCTGCGTCGCACTGCCATCGCCCTTGCGAACCACCAGCCGCAGATGACGGACCGCGCTTGCTGGCACCGGCAGCGAAAGGTCGGCCCTGCCACTCGCATCGGCTGTCCGCTCGCTTTTGCCAATCGCCCAGTTCTGAGCCAGCAGCTGGGCCCCGACAGCTGGCACAGCTGCCATATCCGGCGCCGTGGCATAAGTAATATCACTCGCGTAGATGTTGGCCTGCGGCGTTGTCTGACTGCCGCCAAGCGCCAGCACATAAACCCGGATGCCGCGCTCACGGCAGGCAGCCATCGCCTCTTGAAAGGCCTTTACCGATGCGACGGTCTCTTCGCTCGTCGGCAGCATGATTTCGCCATCCGTGACAATCACGATGCTGCGCGCAGACGCGCCATCGGCGGCAAAGGCTGTGACCGCCTGCTGCATGGCCGCGCCTGTATTGGTATAGCCGCCGTACTGCATCCCCTGCAAAGCCGGCGCCGGCAAGCGGCTGAGCCCTGCCAGCGGCTGCAATAGACTCACCTGATCGCTATACGCATATATCCCGACCGCCCAATTGGCTGGCAGCATTGCACACATCTCCAGCGCCGTCTCCGGCATCAGCCGCAAGGGATCTGCTGCCACCATCGACTGGCTGGCGTCCAGCAGGAAAACAACTTCCTGCCGCTGCAGCTGCTGGGGCAGGCCCACCTGCCCGGCAGTCTCTCCCCGGCACCCGAGCATCAGCAGGCCTGCCGTCAAAACAGCCGCTATCCGTCCAAAAACGTTCCATTGAATCCTTTTCGTTGTTCCTCCTCCTCACAATCATCCACATCATTGCCAGGCTTTAATCTCGCTTTCAAATTCTAAACTTCCCACCATCCTTCCCGCCGATTTCCAGCCACCTTTAATGGTTTTGTTACCTTTTCTTTATCCTATGATTTATCCTATTTATTATGTGCACGTTTAGCATGGTACTATAGAACAATTAAACTCACTTAAATGTTTTTTTACGATTAGATAAAAATTATTCTCATTTGTTTTTTAGAATCATCGAAGAAACTTCCAATAAAAAAAGCCCCCGGCATAAAGCCGGGGACTTATCAAGTAGCGGAATCACGCTTCCACAGTATTCTGTTGATGGCTGGCTTCAAGCTCGAGGAGCTCTTTGTCTCTTTCGTCTTTTGGCTGCTGTACCCGCAGGAACATGGCATCGCCAAAACTGAAGAACCGGTATTTCATCTCCACAGCCTTCTTATAGGCATCGAGGATGAACTTGCGGCCGCCGAAGGCGCTGATGAGCATGATCAGCGTCGATTTCGGCAGATGGAAATTCGTCACGATACCATCGATGATCTTGAAATCATAGCCCGGATAGATGAAAATCTGGGTCCAGCCGCTCTTGCCGCTGATTTCATTCTTGCCGTCCGCCGCCGATTCCAGCGTGCGGATGCTCGTGGTACCCACCGCAATGACGCGATGGCCGGCTTTTTTCGTATCCATGATGAGCTTAGCCGTCTCATCCGAGATGCGATAGAACTCCTTATGCATATCATGCTTCTGGATGTCCTCGCAGTTTACCGGACGGAACGTACCAAGGCCCACATGCAGCGTGACAAAGCCGAGATTTACGCCCATATCCTTGAGCTCCTGCATCTGCTCCTTGGTGAAGTGCAGGCCAGCCGTCGGCGCAGCGGCCGAACCTTCCTCACGGTTGTAGACCGTCTGATAGCGCTCCTTATCCTCGAGTTTCTCATGGATATATGGCGGCAGCGGCGTCTCGCCGAGACGGTCGAGAATTTCCTCGAATACGCCATCGAATTTGAATTCGACGATGCGGCCGCCAAAATCCGTATGATCCGTAACGGTGCACGAAAGCTCGTCACTGAAATTGATGACATTGCCCGGCTTGGCCTTTTTGCCCGGCTTTACCAGCGTCTCCCAATGCGTAGCATCGAGACGGCGCAGCAGGAATACCTCGACCTTGCCGCCCGTCTGGTCACGATGTCCAATCAAACGAGCTGGCATAACACGCGTATCATTGAAAATCAGTGTATCACCCGGCTCCAGATATTCCTTGAGGTCATAAAAATGACGATGCTCGATGGTCTTCTCCACGGGGTCGAGCACCATCAGCCGTGATGCGTTGCGCGGCTCGATAGGAACCTGTGCAATGCGCTCTTCCGGCAGTTCATAATCAAAATCGGATAATAATAACATGTTTTCGTCCTTCAATCTATCAATATAGTTTCTTCAGCGTCGTCCCCGCATAATAATTGCTAAGGATTTCCGTGTATTTATAGCCTTTTTCCTCGGCATACGCCTTGGCTCCCCACTGCGAGAGCCCCAGTCCATGTCCCCAGCCATAGCCGCGGATAAAGACCACACCGGCGCGCAGCGAAATGTCAAACATCGTGCTCTTGAGGCCCAGCCAGCTGCGCAAATCGTTGCCACTAACAAGTGCCGTACCATTCTTGCCCGTAAAGCGCACCTGCTGCACGCGGCCCGAAGCCGTACGCCCCTTGACGCGCTTGCCCGGCTGCAGATCTGCCAGCTCCACCTTCTTGAGCTCGCCGACATTCTTGCCATGGCTGGCAAGCACTGAGGCAAGATTTGCCGCCGTGATATTCTTTTCCCACGGATACGTCTTGGTATGCACTTCCTTGGCCGCCCGCAGATACGGAATCCGGCTGCCCCAGACATCTTCGCTGTTCTCGGTCATGCCGCCCGAATCCGTATGGAAAAGCGCATCGATAAGCTTGCCGCGATATGTCAGCACCTCACCGGCCGTGGCCTTGACCGCCCGGTCAGCGCCAGCTTTTTCCGCAGCAAGGCCGCTATACTGCTGGCAATGCGTCGTCGCACAAAGGTCATAGCCCTCACTGGCATGACGCTTGCGGCTGCTTAGGGCAAAGGTACGTGCAGCGACGGCCTGTGCCTTGACCGCCTCGGTATTCCACTCAGGCGGCATCTCCTCAGGCACCACGCCGCGCAGATATTCCTCAACCGTCACGTGATTGACCACGGTAAAGCCCGCACCTTTCGGCTGCAGCTGCACCGCCCCGCGATAGGCACGGCCATTGATGCGCGTGACCTGCTGCGCCAGCTGGCGTTCATCGGCCACGATGCACTCGATAGCCTCCTGGCCTGCCTTGAGCTTTTTGCCATCTACCGCAAAACTGCCATCACGATAGGCAATCGTCAGCGGCTTATCGGCACTGCCCTTATAGAGCACCTTATGAGCTTTGACCGTGCGAATCACAAAAGCCTTATCCACACTGACCTTGACCGCCGTCTGCCCCTTTTGCAGACCGATAAGCAAATCGGGCTGCCAAGCGGCCTCGGCAGCAAGCGGCCAAAATAACAGGGCCGCTGCAAAGACTGCTCCGAGAATCTTCCCACACTTATTCATGGCCTGCCTCCTTCGCCGCCGCAGCCTCAGCTGCGAGCCGGGCCCGCTTCTTGGCTTTGTTCTCCTTGCGCCGCTGCTTGCGGATGGCTTTGCTGTAGCGCTCCTCTTCACTAAAGATGCAGCCGCAGTATGGCTGACGGTAAAGCTCCAGCTCATGGCTGATGTCGATGCCCTCCTGCCAGCCGGGACGGAAATCCTCGTAGTAGAACTGCACGCCATACTGCGCGGCAAACTTTTCGGCCGTACGCTTCATCAAATCGTGCTGCTGGTAGATGCTATAGAATAGCGTCGACGTAAAGGCATCAAAGCCATTTGCTGCCGCAAAACGCGCCGCCTCCTCGAGCCGCCAGGTATAGCACATCGTGCAGCGGCCATTGGGCAGAGCCTCTGCAGGCAGTGCCTTTTTCAAGAAGTCGCGCAAGCGGTAGTTCTCATCGGCATAAAATTCCATCTTGACCTTTTCGGCAAATTCCTTCGCTGTCTTGAGCCGCCTGTCCCACTCGGTATACGGATGGATATTCGGATTGAAGAAATATCCCACCGGCTCGATGCCATCTGCGCGCAATTTCTTGACCGGATAGCACGAACACGGCCCGCAACACATATGTAAAAGCAGTTTCATCGTTTCTCTCCCTTATTCCGGATACGCTATGCCCATATGCTCATAGCCCGCGCGCGTGACCACGCGGCCGCGCGGCGTGCGGTTGACAAAGCCGAGCTGGATGAGGAACGGCTCATAGACATCCTCGATCGTATCCGTGCTCTCGCTGATTGCCGCCGCCAGCGTATCAAGTCCCACCGGGCCGCCGCCAAATTTCTTGATCATCGTCGACAGCATGCGCCGGTCCGTATGGTCAAGGCCAGCCTTATCGACTTCGAGCAGCGACAAAGCTTTATCCGCCAGCTCGTCGGTGATGACATCCTGCCCCTCGTACTGCGCCACATCGCGCACGCGTTTCAGCAGGCGGTTGGCGATACGCGGCGTCCCGCGCGAACGGCGCGCAATCTCCAAAGCACCGCGCTCCTCGATGGGGATTTCCAATATCTCGGCCGCGCGCTTGATGATGTTTACGAGCGCCTCGGGCGTATAGTATTCGAGCCGCGAAATGATGCCAAAGCGGTCACGCAGCGGTGCCGCCAGCGACCCCGCCTTTGTCGTCGCACCGATCAGCGTGAACGGCGCAATGTCGAGACGAATCGAGCGGGCACTCGGCCCCTTGCCGATGATGATATCGAGCGCAAAATCCTCCATTGCCGAATAAAGGACCTCCTCGACACTGCGCGACAAGCGGTGAATCTCATCGATAAAGAGCACATCGTGCTCCTGCAGATTCGTCAAAAGCGCCGCCAAATCGCCCTGCCGCTCGATGGCCGGCCCCGAAGTCTGGCGGAAATTCACCCCCATCTCATTGGCGATGATGCCCGCAAGCGTCGTCTTGCCAAGGCCCGGCGGGCCGTATAACAGCACATGGTCGAGTGCATCACCGCGGTTCATCGCCGCCTTGATGAAGATATCGAGGTTCTTCTTGGCCTTGTCCTGGCCGATATACTCACTCAGCTTGCGCGGGCGGAGACTGTACTGCCAATCATCGGCGCGCTGTTCGTCCATCGCCACGATGCGGCCATCGTCAATATCCATATCGTAAAAATCTTCTTCTGCCAAGCCTCAGCCCCCCTTTAGAATTTGTTCAACTGCTTGAGTGCCAGTTTGATGATTTCCTCCGTCGTCTTGCACTTCGTCGCTTTTTTCAGCACCGGCGCGATCTCTGCCTGGCTATAGCCCAGCGCCATAAGTGCCGCCTGCGCCTCGCTGATGATATCATCACCGACAGGCCCCTCCATATCCAGCGACAGGATTTCCTCCGCGTCACTGGTGGCAAAGCCGACCTTATCCTTTAATTCAAGAATCAAGCGCTCTGCCGACTTCTTGCCGATACCTGGCAGCTTCGTCAACACCGTAGCCTGCTTATTCTGGATTGCCTTGCAAAGGCCATCCACCGTAATCGACGACAGAATCCCCAGCGCCACCTTCGGGCCAATGCCCGACACGCCAATCAGCAGCTGAAAAATATCGTACTCATCCTCACTGGCAAAACCATAAAGCGTAATGCCATCCTGATAGACATTCATATAGGTAAAGAGCTGCGTCTCTTCCTTCAACCGCAGCTTATTCTGCGTAGACCCGGCCACAAAGACCCGATACCCCACGCCATTCACATCGAGCAGACAATAGTCAGCCTTGAGCGCCGCCACCTGCCCCCGCAAAAATCCAATCATCGAAAGGTTCACTCCAATAAAAGAAAACTTGTAACCTTATTAGTATAGCACGAAACGCAAGAGGCTGACCAGTCAAAATTGACCGGTCAGCCTCATCCTTGACAAGTCAAATTGACTTGTCAGATTCATCGGTGCCATGCTCTTTTTTCGATGTGCAAACAAAAAGCACCCTGCTTCTGCAAAGTGCTTTGACTATCAATATAAGAACTCCTTGGCAGGCGTGCCATCCCCCTGCATCTACTCGGGTTTCCCCTGTCTTGCCAGCGGCGCGTAGTCGACACGAAATCTACTACCTCAAGGAGTTCCTTTAGCCTTTCTCATTCTTACTGTAAAGAATTTTCTTATTTCGGATAAAAACAAATGATATCGCAAAAAGTTTTCCTACAGCCACAAAAATTTTCTCTCTACTGGTATAATAAAGATATAATAGCTTTTACGGAGGTGCTTAAGTATGGCTTTAGCTATTTTCGGCCTGGGACTAGCTTCCTTCGGACTGCTTGTCTTTTGCTTCATAAGTGTTTTAGCCGTTGAATTCCTTAAGTTTTTGGTAAAATTGATATTACGTTTTTACAGGCATTTACATACGTCTTGACTTCTGCCCCTTTTTCGGGGCTATTTTTTTGCTTACGTTTCTCCTCAGCTTCTTTGATTACATCCAGCTATCCAGATAATCCCTACGCACATGGGGCATACTCCAACAAGCAATTGTCAACCAAGGCGCAGGGCGGTTCATCCCCACATACGCGGGGCATACAGCTGCACGGTGGATGGGCTGCATCCGAGCACCGGTTCATCCCCACATACGTGGGGCATACGGGTCGCCCTGCAACGCCTTGATATTCAGTACCGGTTCATCCCCACATACGTGGGGCATACGCGAGGAAGAGGGCACTGGAAGGGTTGTTCCTCGGTTCATCCCCACATACGTGGGGCATACGCTATCGCCTTGTGTTGGCTCGTCTGTAACCGCGGTTCATCCCCACATACGTGGGGCATACTTCGTCCAATTGACGGATACGAGAGAGGAGCACGGTTCATCCCCACATACGTGGGGCATACAAACGAATCAACCACATCGGTGGTGGCGTCAGCCGGTTCATCCCCACATACGTGGGGCATACTTAAATTCGCCACCGATTGACGATCCTGTATGCGGTTCATCCCCACATACGTGGGGCATACGCAATCCTGCCTGTATCGCCCATTTAGCGGCGCGGTTCATCCCCACATACGTGGGGCATACGTTTTAGAAGCTAAAATGCATGATGATAATTGCGGTTCATCCCCACATACGTGGGGCATACCCCAACGGTCATGCAGATATTTTTCCAGCTCCTCGGTTCATCCCCACATACGTGGGGCATACGACGTATACTTTTGTCACCAAAATGCACAGGTACGGTTCATCCCCACATACGTGGGGCATACATACCTATAAAACTGCTTTCGATTCAAACTATCGGTTCATCCCCACATACGTGGGGCATACAGGTACTACTGCTCCTGTGATTTTTGGTTCTTCGGTTCATCCCCACATACGTGGGGCATACAGTTATCGGGAATGAGGTAGTAACGCCATTACCGGTTCATCCCCACATACGTGGGGCATACCGGTTCGTTTGATGATTGTTCTGGCTGTGTAACGGTTCATCCCCACATACGTGGGGCATACGTTCAGATATAACGGATTGAGAAATGCAACAGGCGGTTCATCCCCACATACGTGGGGCATACACTAGAAGAAATGGCTTGATTACGCCATTCTTCGGCAGAAACTTACCGCTATGTGTCTGACTCAATCTTATTATTTTGCACATCTAATGTCAATGGCCATATATTGACTTGTCAATTTTTTGACTTGTCAAAAGTCAAATCTCCATCCATCAGCAAGCCATATTCATGATTGAGCTCCAACCAGCTGCCATTAGCGAATTCGCAGCGGCCATCATCACCGGGAAAGACGAACAAGCCTTGCAATAGTCCCTCGCCTTTCCAAGCCTTTTCGCCATTGCGGCAAGTAAGTTTTTCTGGTTGTATATTTTTTGCCGCTGCACTCACGCTCCGGCCTAATATCTCCTTGGCCTGTTTACGACGCACTTTGCCATTTGCGGGCAAACATTCGAATTCTTCGTGTGGAATGACTGCGATGCGTACGCTGGCTTCTCCCAGGCGTGTTTTCGCCGCCATAAAATCCACTTCATTGTCTGAGAAAATGTCTTCATCGCCACCATACAAACAAAACGCATCAGTCATAGGCAATGGCAGTTCTTTTATTTTTGCAGCGCCTTCCTTCACCTCCTTATCCATGCCATATGACATCCATGCCTCTAGTTGCTCCTCAGTCGTCGGTGCACCTTCATATACCCGCTGCACCAAGATGGGAATATCGCGCGGCAAACAGATTTCCGTAAGCTTATGCAGTTCTTCCTTTGTTCGCTGCAATAATAGCTCATAATAAACAAAACCGGTACTGCCATAGTCATCGTCATTCGGCACCAAAACTGTCATGTGCGGAGAATCTATGCCTGGCGGCCGCAGCGTATCTTTATGCCGCCATAATCTTCCCATGCGTTGCAGCAAAAGGTCTATCGGACAGATTGCCGAAATCATATAGTCAAAATCTAAATCTAACGACTGCTCTACGACCTGTGTCGCTACCACAATCAACTTTTGCGGACGCTTTTTCTTATCGGTGCTTAATTTTTCTAAGCACTCCTGCTCAATCTCATTCCGACGTTTCGCATGGAATCTGGCATGAAATAAAATGGCAGGATATTCCGGTAAGCGCTTGCGTATGGATTGGTATGTGTCCTGCGCCTCTTTTACCGTATTCACCAATACACAGGTACAACCACCCACTGCAGCTTTTTGCTCTACAAGCTCTGCAATCTTATCCGTATCCCCTAATAGTGGCTGACAATCTATCGTTACTTTCGTTTCCGCTTGACCACCCGCCACCGCTATCTGTCTTGGCATTTTATCATCGTATAGCAGGGTAACCGCCGGATATGTTGCCGAATCCAACAGACCTTCTTCGTACGCATAACATGCGGCAAACTTTTCCTTACTGCTTGCCGGAAGTGTCGCTGACAACATGACCACAGGGATGTGCAGTACACGGCACCAGCAAAGCAGTTTCTCTATGATGCTGCTCATATACGCGTCATAGGAATGCAGTTCGTCTATAATCAGTACCTTCTGAGCCAGACCAGCGAGCCGCAGGCAGCCATATTTTACCTTCATGGTTGCCATCATTACCTGGTCAATCGTTCCGACAGCAAACGGCGAAATAAGCCCCCGTCGCATTGGCGAAGTCCATAGTTCCGCAACGCCAGCATCTTCTGTCTGAAAAGACCTTTCGGCTTCATCGTGCAGCCAAGCCATACCATGCATCAGTTTCGCCTGCGGGTCGTTAAGCCCCGCCAGCATGGCATTCATTCGCCCTACCATTTGATTCGCTGTCGCCGAGGTCGGAAGTGCCACATAAAAGCCTTCCTTGCCCCAGCGCTGCGCCAGCCGGCAAGCTGCATACAAGCCTGCTTCTGTCTTTCCGCAGCCCATCGGTGCCTCCAAGATTACCGCCAACGGCATCTCTTTTTCATCAGCCAAGGCCGCTTCGATTGTCTTTTGCAAAGGACGCATTCCCACCGCCGGAATCTGCGGCCATAGTTTCGTAAAGCAATCGATCTCTGTACGTGGGGGATGATGACACAGATGGTTCTGCTGCAGGAATCGCCGCATGACCCGTTCCGTATCTGCAATCACCTGCTCCACCGTGCGCCCCGCAGATAAATCCGCAAATTCATCCCCCGAGGCAATCCAATCGGCTGTCACAATGATACCCAGCAGCAGCATGCAGACAGCATCATAATGCGAGGGAAGGACATTTTCCGGCTGGAATATTTCGCGCATTTGCTTTTCGAGTTTCATCTGCAAGCGCGTCCATATCTTTTCCCGTGAATCCTTCCCTCCATACCCTCTGCTCAAAGGCGTTTCATGTTTTCCCTGATGATGCCTGCCAATCACTGCTGCCATCCGATGCCGTTCGCGCATACCGCCAAAAAGTCCCTGTTCTTTCCATAGCCGATAGAGTTTTTCCTCGCCATATACTTCATGGCGGAATCCCTTGGCATCCGGACATAGCAGCCCGGCCTGTTTCAGTACGGCCGCACTTTTGCTTCCCTCTGCCTGCTGCTGGAACGCAGGAAAAGCCTTGCCGATATCATGAACCGCAGCCATATACCCCACCCAGCGATACACTTGCTGCTCATCCAAAGGCAAATACCGCTGCAATTCTGCCGCCAAAGGGCGAAAGCTCCCGTCTTTCAGCAAAGACTGCGCTGCTACACCTGTCTCGAGCAAATGCATCCATAGCGGTTTATACGGATCGCTTTTGGCCCAGATGCTGTCTTGCAACGACTGATATAATTCTTCGTCCATAGCTGTGACTCCTGACTGCTGCCGTTCAAACCTGCGCGGCTTTTAGCAATAACATGCCACGGCCATAGGCTTTACCAGGCCCCAAGCCATTGCGCCAACACTTACAGAATAAGTCCCGCTGGGTGATTTTCAGCAGGCCTTGGAACAGCACCGCTTGATCTTTCATCCTTCCAACATGCGCATCATCGTGCTTTCCCGTTGCTATATCCTTCTTGCCTTCCTGCACACAAAGGATAGCAAATCCATACTGCTCCCCTTTGCGGCGAAGCCAGTCCATACGTTCAGCCGGTGTCCGCAAAAAACGCCGCTGGCTGTTTCCCCCTCGGCGCGGAACTTTCTTAGTTGGTGCCGCCAAAATATCAAACCGGAAACACCTTCCCGGCTGCAAAGTCTCCTCCATTCCTTGAAGATTCTTTACCCCAAAAAGTTCCATCCCCTCGGGAATGTCCGTAATATCCGGCGCGATTTTTGACCAGATATAGATATTCAGCCGCTGCGTATCTATGCGGTATAACGTACCACTCTCCTCGCGGCTGCAATGAAACAATCGCTGCACACTGCGATGCATAATCTGGCAATCAGCCAGACATTTCCGCATCATGACATTGCGGATATCCAAATGAAACTTACTCAGATACATCAACCGCCGCCTCCTTATGGATGATTTTGCGTGAAACCAGGCGCGTATGGAAGGAACGGCCACCACAATTCACATCTTGGCGCTCCAAGCCCATACCACCATCGATAGATTCCCATTCCACTAAACAGTCCCGCGTCTGACAGCCAGCAGCCAATGGCAACTTCTCGGCAGCCTCCAGCAATGACGAATACTCCCTTGTTATCCCCTCAAGGACCGGCCGCGAGGGCACACAGCTTTTACGGCCTAAAAAAATCGGCCACTTCGGCTTTTGCAAGGATTCTTTAAGACGCATCAGCAGGTTCTCTTCCCCTTGAACAAAAACCGTGTAACAGGCATCTTGTATATAGGTACGATGCGTCACCAAAGTCCCATATTCTCCCTTTTTATTGCGCATTGTCCCCTGGGCAGTCATCAGCTGCAACGACTGCACCGTATGGAAATCCATCAGTTCCGTTCCCTGACGGTCTGCTCGCACAGCGACATGAAGCTTTTGATTCCATTCTGCCAGCCGTATGTCATCGCGTTCCAGTCCGGAAGCACAGCCGAGCAGTCCCACGATTCCGGATTTCGTCGGCAGGCTTGCCGAGTCCCTGTAATCCCATTTACTCCGCTCACCCCAGCTCTGCAAAACACCCTCTAAGCGTAAGACTAAGATTGGGATTGTACTCATAGCTGTCAACCCCTTATTTCTGCAAAAAAGCACGAACCATCTCTATCAATTCATCATAATTTTGCGCAGTCTCTACCTTAAGGTTGTCCCCCCAGTGGTCATCCTGCTCCGCAGCTATACCGCTGGCATCAAACCACACACGATGGGCAGTGGAAAGCGATGGGAATGCCTTAGCCGTTGCCAAGACGTGCTGCTGCAATTTAGCAATACTATCCTCGACCAAATCCGTATTTGCCGATGCTTTGGCTGGTTTCGCAAAGGCATTGGCATAGCTGACTGGTACCGGATAATCTTTGCACTCCACTAAAACAGCCGCAGGCAGCACATTGCCGGCAAACGAATTTTGTTTTCCGCTAGGATTACTATAGGCCATCGTACGCAGTAACGAAGGAATAACTGCCTCCACGAGCGCTTCGGGGTTCTCCGCATTTTTTAGATTAGCCAGCAGTTTATCCATATCCAGCGATGCATAGATATAATAACAGGAGGAATTATAGTCGACATTATCCATCATACCTGCCCCGAGTTCTTCCTGCCCATCGATCATATCATCCATCGCCACAAAGAAATCGGATTCCATGATGACACGATTCGTTGAAAACGCATGTGCAACCTGCATCGCAGCCTCCACATCGGCAAAAGCTGTCGACGTCACCATGCGGCCAAACAGAGCAATATCCAAGGAAACAGGCCGCGCCCCAGCCCCTGTAACACTTTTTTCTATATCTGTCGCCTTTATTTTGGTAAAAGCTTTCGCATCTTTCGCTTCATCAATATGCACCTTTACCGCATCCGCTATTGCTTGGATATCTTCCGGTGCATAAAGGACTATCTGGCTCGTTATCCCATCGTCGCGTTCTTTGCCAGCCTTATTGGCAAATCCTGTCAGCTTCTTCTCAGCTGCCAGTGCCATTTCTTCGGCCACGCCCATTTCCAACAAACGATTTTTGACCAGCTGCGGCATCTTCCGCGTCCTGACGCCTAAATGACCAGCCATTTCCTTTTGGAAGAGCGGCGACACACGCCAGCTGCGTTTGAGGCACTGGCTGGAAATCCTTGAGCGCTGTACACCGCCAAACATACAGGATTTTGGTGCTCCCATGTCATCACGATTCAGATTCGTAGCAGGATAATTTTTTAACATGTGAATTTCAAGTAACATCGTCATTTCTCTCCTTTACGCTCCACCTGATAAAAGTCTTTCACCCAATTCCGCTGGATAAAATGGTCGGGATGATCCCAGCTATGCAAATCACGCAACAGGTTCTGGGCACTGATTACATTCCCTTTGCTGCGGCAAAATCTGGCAACGCGATACAGTTTTCCGATAAAATACCCTGTCGTGTCCCACGGCATATCCAGCAAAACTTGCAAGCGACGGGGAAATTCCTGCTGCTGCTCTGCCGTGAGACTGCTTTTGACCGCTTTAGGAATGGATTGGCCCCTATCCCATTCATCTTCACGCCATAAACACATCAAACATACCGTTGTAAACTGTTTCTCTTCTTCCCGTCCATCTGGATAAAGCCGATAAAATGCACTCAGCGCCGCTGCCCCTGCCGTGGATAACGTCCGGCCAGCCGCCCGCCGCAAAGCCACTATATCGGAAGGACGCGAACGCAGCGACTCCTGCGCTTTTAGCAGCCATTCTGACTTATTACTCTTCATCGTCTGCACAATATCCCGCCTCTCGTAAAATTTTGTAAAGCTTTCCAAACAAGAATCGTTCCTGTTGCTGCGCACGGACTAAATCTGCAGCACGGAAACAATACCTATGCTCCGCTTCTTGGACAATGTCACTAACTCCTGTCAATAACAGTTGCTGCCATTTTCGTTTCAGCACACGATAATCGTCCAAACTTGCCGCCTGCGCTAATTCATCCATATAACCAGGAACTTTCCCCTCACAATACGCAAAATAGCGGTGACGATATACGTCTGCTTCATGCTGGCCGCGGCTGCTGTTTTCTGGCGCTATGATTGCCACGAGCCCATTATTCTTACTGCTCAGCTGACGCCCAATGGCTTCGACCAAGCCTAATGCTTTAACCAGCGCCTCCACCTTTTCCGCATCGGCCACAATGCGATTATCCAAATGGATTTTTCCCTGTTGCAAGCCTAATAGTGACGCATTCGACGTAGCCAGGCCAAACATCATGACCGGCATATCATGACGATTATCCTCCCGTAATATCTCCGCAAAATCGCGCAGCACAGAGGGTGCTCCCTTTGCATAAAATTGATTCAGTGAAATCAAATTGCGCCAGGGCTCCCGATCCAGCGACGGTTTGATTGACACAAAATCGCCATCTTTATTCGGCCGCCGCGCTACATGCGGATCTTCCCAACCAGCAAAACCGATAAAGTGCAGTCCGGGCTGATAATACATCCTGCGAACCATCCCCTCCTCCGGCGGACAAAGGCGGATGCGCCGGGCAGGAAATAGCATCCCATATAATTGGTCTGCCGTTGCTACATCAGCCTTCGGTATGATTTCCCGCGGATTCTCCCAGACAGGTTTGCCGCTATCTTCCTTTTTCGCTGCTGGCATCGATAAGACCAATGTTTCAAAAAGATTCCTGCCTTCGGGCAGGAAAAACATCGGCGGCGCACCATACACATTGGAGGGATACCCGCCTGACATAGCCGTGACAAAAATCTGTGCTGTCAAAAGCCCCCGCATTGCCTGCGCTGGCGTCATCGTCGCCTCAGCTTCTAACGTATGGTCATGATGAATCGAATTGTTGCCACTCGCCCGCGTTCCATCTAAGCTGGCAATCGATTTTATATTTTTATCTGCATCGTATTCATCATTGGGACTTGCTTGCATAAAAGGCCGCTTCGCATCAAACAAATCAAAGCTTACCCCAGCCAGCTCACACTGACAGAAATAATCCTCCACTCGTTTCATCGCAAAACGGCCTTCTGCAAGTATCTCATATTTTGTTTCCCAATCTTTCGGCTGATAGACCCGCAATAAAAAAACCGACAGAAAGCGATACATGCTATACGTTTCCATAGCATTCTCCCCGCTGATCTGCCGGTAATCCTGTGCATGCTCCAAAAGCTCGCGCAGGCCCACTTCTCGAACGTCTCCCGTCGTCATATCCTGAACTGGAATCCACGGCTCCGTCCGAACATCAAATATCATATCATTCACCTCACTAGCACGAATTAATTCTTATCTTGTGATTATTTCTTATTTATTACAATCATTCTTTCTTATTCAGTATATTAGCACGTCCATAAATAGAAATCAAGTTGTTTTTATTAAAGAAGAATCTCATGCCTATGGGGTTTTATACCTCCATTGATTTCTTAAAGAAAAACAACGGTTCATCCCCACTAGCATGAGATTATTTATATATTAGCATACATCGTATACCATCCACAAGGACGAACAATCCTACCCCCGTACGCCTATCAATTGCAATCCATTGATTTCGACGACTCTGCGTTTTGGATCGCCACACATCTCCATGGCAAAGCCCTGCTCTGTGTTCATACTATAAAGCATGACAGCCCCAGTAAATCTTTCATTCTCATATACTTTATTCCACAATCGTTCCCTGACCATAGCACTGACCTGTCCCACAAATACGCCCGGCTTTACTTCCATCAGCCATTTGGTCAATTCCCCACGTAATTTGGCTGGCGCATTATCAATCACCATCACAACCATCGTCATCGACCTCTCCCGCATAATTCACGCCACCATCGACAGCACCATACTGATCGTCCCATAGGTCTCCCGTCTCTTTCGCCTCAACTTGTTCATTTTCCAAGTCCTCAAAAAGTTTTCCCAAGTCTAGCGCAATACGTTTCATAAGCTTTGCTGAGTGAAAATATTTGCGGCAAAGTTTTCGTGTATGTTTCTCCGGCTGTTTCGCATCCAACTTCACTGCTTCAAAAGCTGCAGGAATTGTTGTCTCTGCCTTGTAAAGATCTGCCACATCATAGACAAAAGACAGCATCTTACCTGTATGTACAAAGCCTAACGCCGACGAATACCCCAAAGAATAGATTGCAGCCTGGCACACACTATAAAGAATACTATTCGCAGATGACAAGGCCCGATTCACAGCATCTGAACTATCCCAATCTGTATTCTTATAATCACGTTTATGCCAGGGAATCCCATACATCTTTGCCGCCATCTGATACGATTTTCTTACCCGGATGCCCTCCATACCACGAATCTGTTGCAATGTCATCTGTGAACAATCCATCTTAGGAAAACGGAGTTCATACATCCGTCGGACTACGATCATATGCAGCCTTTCATTCATACAGCATTTTGCCTGCAACAGCGTATTCTTGGCACTGCGTGTCTCACCCTGTCCTGCCGCATAAAATCTTGCACAGTGCTCCCCACACCATACAATCATACAGCCATTTTCCGTTGCCGTCTTAATCGCCGCATGCGTAATATTCGTCCCCGGGCCTAACATCAAACAAGTCAAAGACGAGACCGGAACAGGTACATCCTCACTACCACGGTGCAAAATAATTGACGAATCCTCTTGATCGATTATCGAATGCTCCACGTAAAGGTAGCTGATACTATCGCGCAATTTAGGCAATTCTTTCAAATCCTTCGCCATAAGCCCCCTCCTCCTCTCATCCCCACATACGTGGGGCATACAGTTCGTCGAGCTGGCGCTGGAGTTCGAGTTTCGATTCATCCCCACATGCGTGGGGCATACCCCTTTTTTGTCTGGTGCTTGCAACCGTGATTCGGTTCATCCCCACATGCGTGGGGCATACCGGCTCAAGCTCCCCTGCGGATTCCGTCGCGGCGGTTCATCCCCACATGCGTGGGGCATACAGGAACACATTGACCAGAATCAGGGGATAGCACGGTTCATCCCCACATGAGTGGGGCATACATCAGCCCGCATCGCCAAATGAAAGTATAGCGCGGTTCATCCCCACATGCGTGGGGCATACACATCAAACAATTTGTCGAAATAACGAGGTGGCGGTTCATCCCCACATGCGTGGGGCATACGCCGTCTGATGGACGTTCAGACTGCATGAGGACGGTTCATCCCCACATGCGTGGGGCATACGACCGCCTCAACGATGTCCTCACAACTTCTGTACGGTTCATCCCCACATGCGTGGGGCATACGATAAATATCTGCCAGCTCATATCGGCTACTACGGTTCATCCCCACATGCGTGGGGCATACCACTGGGCAAACGCTTGGGAGATTTGCGATGGCGGTTCATCCCCACATGCGTGGGGCATACTCCAGCTCAATGCCGAAGGGATGACTCGCATGACGGTTCATCCCCACATGCGTGGGGCATACTGTGATGGTACGTCCGGCACTATCTACGACTACGGTTCATCCCCACATGCGTGGGGCATACGTAGTAGCAGAAAGAATAGGATTCAAACCTGCCGGTTCATCCCCACATGCGTGGGGCATACGACTGCATCATTCGGCGTTTTGCCGATGTAGTCGGTTCATCCCCACATGCGTGGGGCATACGCCCTCTATCCTCATGCGCCAGCTTTTGTTCAGCGGTTCATCCCCACATGCGTGGGGCATACGACATGATTAAATATGGCTCGCATCATGTCTGCGGTTCATCCCCACATGCGTGGGGCATACACTAGCAGAAATGGCTTAATTTCGCCATTTACACGTCCGAGCACCTTGCTATGTGTCTCTCTCAATCATATTCACAATTCACTAAAAAGTCAATTATAACTTATGTAATGTCTAAATTTATCCTATTCCTATTCAATCTTGTTTTAAGTCGAGAAATGATAGCGCAGATCGTATTCTAATATCTTCCCTATTATTTTCATTACAAATAAACTGAGCCAGCATTTTGCCAGCTCAGCTCATCAGTAATGCCCTTTGCATTGGGCAATCTCTATTGTATTTTCTTTCACGCGGTATACAAGCCTGTTTTCATCATCAACGCGACGACTGAACCATCCCTGCAAATTATGCTTAAGCGGTTCGGGCTTACCTATACCCTCCAATACGCCATCACGCTCTACACTCTTTATCAGCGCGTTTATTCGTTTTATAGTCTTTTTGTCTTCCAGCTGCCAGTCAAGATATTCCTGCCACGCACGACCAGACCATCTTTTACACATCAATCAGCTCGTGCTCCTCTCCGCCACCAGCTTCCAGTTCTGCAATTGATTCAGCAAGATATGCCTGATTCTTTTTGCTATAGAATGGGTCAGCGGTTATCGGAAATGGAATCGAGCGTGTCCGTACCATTGCCTTTAGGAACATAGTGTATGCAGTCGAAAGAGTCAGCCCCATTTCAGCACATAATGCTTCTGCCTGCTCTTTAAGTACAGGATCTACCCGCATTGTAAGTGTAGTCGCCTTCATAGTGACCCCCTCCTTTTTAAGCATATTATACTATAAAAGCACTCACAATGTAAATACATATCTTATTGCATAGCAAAAGTCAGATTGACTTGTCATGAACTGCCAAAAACAGTTTTCTTCTTCCCCATCTCCGTGTATAATGATATAGTAATTCACAAAAGGAGCTGAACGATTTGTATATCGAATATATCACCTTAGGCGCGGTGCTGCTGCTTAGTTATATTGGCCATAACATGACGGTATTTTATGCTGCGGCCATTGTATTGGGGCTGAAGATCTTAGGGCTTACGACGGCGCTCAATGCCTTGGGTTCCCAGGGGCTTAACTGGGGTATCATCATTTTGACGGCAGCGATTCTGGTGCCGATTGCTAATGGTACGATTACGATCCAGACCATGCTCGATGCGTTCCGCACCCATGCGGGAATCATCGCTATCGTGGCAGGTCTTTTGGCAGCGGTCGCTGGTGGCGGCGGCGTTGAGCTTTTGCAGAACAGCCCTGATGTCATCCCGGCGCTCATCATCGGCACCATGGCTGGTGTCCTGCTGTTCCACGGCGTTGCCGTTGGCCCGCTCATTGCTGGCGGTCTTACGTATTTTGTCCTTTGGATTTTAAAGGCTGTTCACTGATAGAAATAAAAACGGAGTCTCCTACTTCCAAAAGTAAGAGACTCCGTTTTGTTATACCTTATAGTTGATTGCGCCAGACGGCGTCATTCATGCAATAGGTCGTACAGATGGCGATGGCCAGGGCATCGGCCGTATCATCCGGTTTTGGCGGCTCGGGCAGGTGCAAGAGCTTGGTTACCATGTAGATGACCTGCTGTTTCGTCGCTTTGCCATAGCCCGTGACATCCTGCTTGATTTGCATCGGCGTGCGCTCGACAAGCCGCAGGTTGTTCTGCGCCGCGGCCAAGAGTACCACGCCGCGCGCCTGTCCGACAGGAATCGCCGTCGTGACGTTGCGGTTGAAGAAGAGTTTCTCAACGCCCATGACATCGGGCTGATATTTTTTTATCAGCGCATCAAGTTCGGTATGGATCTTGAGCAGACGGTCTTCCATTTTCATATTCGGCGTCGTAAAGATCGACCCATAGGCACGCGGAATCAAGCGGCTGCCCTTTGACTCGACAAAGCCATAGCCGCAGATCGCTGTTCCCGGGTCAATGCCCAAAGCTAACATAAGTTCTCCTCCCGATAGCAGAAAAGGGGCTCATGCTCTGAGCCCCTTTGTATTTCCGAAGCGATAATTATTCTTCGATTTCGTAGTTGCTGTAGACGTTCTGGACGTCGTCGTTCTCCTCGAGAGCATCCTCGAGCTTCTGCATCTTCTCAGCGTCTTCGCCGGAGAGCTTGACCGTGTTGTCCGGAACCATCGTGATTTCCGACGATGCCGTCTCGATGCCTTTGGCCTCAAGGGCAGCCTCGATATCATCGTAAGCATCCGGATCAGCCGTAATCTCAAAGACCTCGCCCTCATCCTTCATGTCGTCAGCACCAGCCTCGAGCACGATTTCCATCAGCGCATCTTCATCAGCAAACGTCTCTTTTTCGACAACGAAGATAGCCTTCTTCTGGAACATCCAGCCAACGCAGCCATCCTGGCCAAGGTTGCCGCCGTGTTTCGAGAACAGATGGCGGACATCAGCAGCCGTACGGTTGCGGTTATCCGTGAGGATGTCGAGCATGACAGCCGTACCAGCCGGGCCATAGCCCTCATAGGTCAGCTCTTCGTAGTTTGCACCTTCCGTCGTGCCTTCGCCCTTCTGGATAGCGCGCTTGATATTGTCTTTCGGGATGTTGTTAGCTTTTGCCTTCGAAAGAGCAAGTTTCAGACGCATGTTGCCCGTCGGGTCGCTGCCGCCCATGCGAACTGCAATCGTGATCTCACGGCCGATTTTCGTCGTGAGTGCACCGCGGATTGCGTCGTTTGCGCCCTTTTTACGTTTGATATTTGCCCATTTAGAATGTCCTGACATGAGGAACACCGCTCCTTTTTCTTATGTTTTCCCTCCTGCATACAAGAGGAATTTACTCTGTACTAACTGGTTTAGTATACTACGTTTCCCGGCGTTCGTCAAACAACAGCCCCTTAGGCACGGAGCAGCTCTCATACCTTAGGGGCTGTTTACCTTATTTAGAAGCAAACATAGATAACATCCAAATCCTCAAGTTCTAATCCCATTTAGCTGAACGCAACATGCAAAGCCTTGGACACAACATCCACATTATGCGGGGCTCCACCATGGTTCAGCATGTCAAATGCTGCGTGATCCACAGGGGTAATCGATAGTGCCGCACCGTCATAGGACAAATCAAATGTCCCTGCCGTATTGGCAAGCGTAAGCCTTGCCTTATACGTGCGCTGGGTTTCACGGCCCTTGGCAGCCGGCAAGTCCGTACGCACCTGCTCCACTGCCTCCATCTTCACCTCATCTGGATCGACCTGCAAAGCATACATCCCATAATTAATCCGCACACCATTATGTATGCGAACTACTGGCAGTCTTGCTGTCGTCAAGCCTAATACCCGCTCGACTACATTATCTGCCGCCTGTCCCGGCTGCAGTTGTTTGCTATCTGCCAGCTGATAGCTTGCCGTACCAGACTGCACCGTTCCCTTTACAGGATCAAGCTGCGGACGCTCCGCTGCATAAGCCTCCGTCTTACCCGCAGGCTTATCGGCCGCTACAGGCACTTCAGCAGTAACTGGTGTCACCACCGGCTCCGGTGTCGGGGTTACAATCAGTGATGTATCGATCCAGCTTCCTGGTCCGTCCTCACCTTCCACGATAAGCACGTCATCGATTTTGGAATTTATCGCATCACCAACATTAACACCATTTACGCCGTGAAGATAAATCGAACCATCCGCATTTACCTGCCCTGTAAACGTATCTGCTGTATCGGAAGCATGATTGACTCCACCACCAATGCTTACGGTATCGTCAGCATCCACCCACAGGTTATTCAGGAGCGCTGATTTGCCAACGTTACCGCCAATGGTAATCTGGTTGCCGACCAGCATCGCACTGGAGCGGGCATTGTTCGTTTCCTGAAGGAAGCCGATAAGGTTCTTGTTCTGGCTTTCGACATCTGCCCAGCTTGCATCCGATTTCCAGCTGACACCTACATAGGGCTGATCGTAGATATGATCATTATTGGGGTCATTGAACTTCACGCCATGTGACGTGTCATGCGACCATCCCTGATACATATTGGTTGCCACGATACCTTCCGCATTGCCGGTCGTCGTAAAGAACAGGGTTCCCTGTCCATCGTTGGCTTCGCCTTCCGGGCCAGTCACCCAATAGAATTCGCGGCCAGCTTTGACATTCTTACCGACCACAGCAGTCTTGCCCCCAACAAGGACCTCATTCTTTTTGCCAGCCAGCAGGGAACCGACAATCCAGTTCTCGAGCTCCGTCGTTATCGTTGCCAAGTACTTATCCCCGACGGCCGATCCACCAGCTGTTCCCTCTTGCGCAGCCAGTTTTGCTGTCTCCCAGCGGGTCAATATCGACTCATGATTGTTCGTACTACCATGCGACCAGTTTGTCAAGATATGCTTGGCCAGCTGGTGGTATTCTTCAGCGGTCAGCTCGTCAAACGGCTTAGCCGTGCCAGTTACATTCTTGTCCCCCAGTTTGACGTGTTCGTTGTAATACGCCTGCAAAGCCTCTTCATAGGCGGCTTCATCCGTGGGCAATGTCCTGTTCTTATAGGTACCATACTGCGCAAAGCAACGTTCCGCAATTTGTGCGCGCTCCTCCGCACTCAAATCGCTAAACTTCTTCCAGACTGTATCTTTAAGGTAATTCTCGTAATATAGCCCAGCCAGTCTCTTCAGATCCGGATCGTTCTTGACCGAATCCTGCAAGGTTTTGCCGATTATTTCATTGACATACAGGCGATAGGAATTGGCCGAATCCAGATTGCCACTGATGAGAATATTGCCACGCGTATCATCGGCAGCCGTGTCAATGATGAGCTCACCTTGATTAAGCCCCACGGCCACATCGCCATAGAATGTAGCGTTGCCGCCTTTGGTTTCAATCCTGCGATCGCCATTTTCCAGATAGTTGCCATCTTCATCGCGTTCATCAGCAGCATGACCGATATAGGTACCGACACGGCCATCGCTGATGGATGCACCACAGCCAGCAGTAAAGTCGCCGCCATTTGTCTTGATATCAGCATTGAGGATGACCATGCCTTTGGCATCGCCATCGGTATCGGCATGCAAATTGACATGCAGCTTGCCATCGGTCGCCGTTATCGGCGCATTGATGGCCACATTGCGCTGTGCCTCCAGCGTCAGCGTAGCCTCGCTGCCCGCTGTGCCATATGTCGCATCATTGAGGACCATGCGCTCCGTAGATTTCACGATTGGCGAATTGACCGTGATATTCGATACGCCTAAGGAATAAATATCCGCATTTGCTTCCACAGTATTCTGGTCTGCTGCCTGTATCCGCACACTGGTACCATTGCTGAGACGCCAGCTGATATAGTCGGCATTGATATAGCTCTGCTGATTTCCAGCCGTCGCATTCTGTGCCTGATACAGCTGCTCTCCGGTCTGCGCTGCCGTGTCAGCTGGTGTAGCATCAGCATAGCCCTCCGGCGCTTCATTGGTGATAATGATATCGACGGGATCGATGAACCATTCGCCCGCTTTGCCATTCACGCCAAAAGCCTCAATCTGTGCCTTAGTCGAAACGGATAGCACATCACCAGAAGTCTCCACCTGGCCGCCGTTATTGTCACCGCTGGCCGTAAGCACGGCGCCATCGGCGATATTTACCCGCTGGCCCAGCACCTTGACCGTTCCGCCGCTATGGCCGGTTGCAAGACCATCTGCCGACACCTGGCCGGATACATTGACGATACCATGGCTGCCACCATCAAGAACGATTTCCCCCTGCTCATCGACGCGTACACTCTTCGCTTCGATGATACCACTGTGATTGACTACTTCGCTTAAAAGATCTCCGGCACTTTTGGCAGTCATCAGCACACGGCCGCCATCGGCCGTTATCTTGCCGCTATTGAGGATATGCGCATCAGCCACTTCACCGCTGACAGCGATATTCAGTTTGCCCGCCGTATCCATAGCAAGATGCAGGTTCTTAGCTGCACTGAGGGCCACTTCTCCGGCTGGATTCTCGATGCTGCCGGTATTTTCTACCACCGCAGCATGCAGCGCCACAAGTCCGCCCTGCGCCTTTATCTCCGCCGCATTCAGTATCTTTCCTGTAGACGTTTCACCGAGTCCCAATGAGATTGCTTCCACGCCATCGCCAAAACTCGTCATGAAACTATCGTTTACCTGTGCGGTTGAAGCGATCAAGCTGCCAGTATCTACCTGTGCACCCTGTCCAAACAGAATCCCGCGCGGATTGATCAGAAATACCGTACCGCCTGCCTTGAGGCTGCCATAGATTTCTGAAGCACTATTCCCTACCACACGGTTCAAAGCTATATCTGTCGGCAATTGATTGAACACAACGCTTTCGCCGCGCTCAATGTTAAAAAGATCCCAATCCAACGCTACATGGTGCGAATGCTGATCAATAACCAAAGTATGCTCCTTCTTACCGATTTCAGCTTCACCCGAACGAATTTTACCGCCTGTCGGCAGAGCTTCTACTCCGCTCATGGAAAAAGCCGAAAATGTCACACCCATAGCAACAGCTAAGTGCAGCGCCTTTTTCCGTATTGTCCGCATAGAAACACCTCCCTACTCCGTTTAACCATCGAAACTTCTTCCCTATACTTATATATCGAAACATTCCTGTTACGACTTAACATTTTCAGAAAATATTTACATTTATTTAATATTATAACGCCGTTGTTATAATATATTTTTAAAGAATGACTTAAAAATATATGCCGCCACGCAGCCAAAAACAACCATGCGTTTTATTCTTATCATTCTGGGCTTCCTGTGCACCAAGCGGCCAGGCATAGTCTGCCCGCAGGAATGCCGCGTCCGCGAAATTCAGCAGCAGGCCCACACCTGCACCTTGCAGGAAGCGATGATTTTCCCCACTTGTCCGGTGATCATGCGCAATGACCACGCCGCCATGATCGATAAAGCCAGCCAGCTGGCAGCGTATCTTACCTGAAAATGGCAGCAGATAGCGAAGCTCGCCGCGAATAAGATAGCCCATATCGCCCGATGACTCACTGGCAGGATAAGCTCGCACGCCTGTAGCACCGCCTAACGAGAAGCGCTCTGACGAGTCAAGATTCCGGCTGGCCAGCTGTCCCCGTGCATAGAGCTGCCAGCTGACGCGCGGCGAAAGCTGTTCCATATATTGCCAGCTGCCCCGCAGCTTATGATAGGTTCCTGCCGTACGGGCTTTCTGCTGCTGGGCATAGGCTTCGTCGTTGTCAGCGCCCAATGTTCCCCATTTGTAGTCCATACGCCAGCTCGACTGGGCACGGCTCCAGCGCTTGTCCCCATAGAGCGATAAGACCAGCGCATGCGTATGTTTCTTCAGCTGATAATCTACGTTACGGTACTCATCAGACAGCATACTCTTTTCATAGGAAAGCCCTGCATAGAGATTTTCATACTGGCTGCGCCTAAGCGCATACTCAAGGCCAACCGATGCCGTGCGCGATGTCCCACAAGCATCGAGCACCCGATAGATATCCCCCAATTGATACGACAACATGCTATACCCCAGCGTCGCCCGCAGTCCATCCGCTCCAAACGGCAACAGATAACGCAGGCTATAATTGTATAGATTGCTGCCCGTCATGCTGCCAGCCAAATCGAGCTGGCCGCCAGCCTGTTCCGGATTCAAGATATTGTAGAATACACCGTAGGAATTATAGCCGGTATAGCGATTGCCATAATTATCGGCACTGATCATGCCACACTTGCCGTAATGCGGCATAAGTGTCAGCTTCAATATGACCGTCCCTTCCTGGCGGCCAGTCTCCATGCTGGCCTTGGCATCAGCACCAGCCAAATCCGATAGCAGCCATACAGCGCGTTCCAGCTTAGCTCGTGTGATATAGTCGCCAGGATGGAGGAAGCGGATTTCACGCTGCAGCACGCTTTCATGGATACTTGTCTTATTGTCGAGCTTGATTTCATCGATTCTGCCGATGAGCACACGATATTCGACGACACCATTCTTGATTTTCTGTGCCGGCAGATAGACACGAGCCATCAGATAACCGCGCTGCCGGAAATACGCCGTCAGCTTTTCCGCTCCAGCTTGCAGCTCCTTGAACGAAACCATCCTGCCTTGATACTCTTTGAGTTGTTCCTGCAAGATGGTTTCGTCTACGATGTCCTGCCCCGTGACAGCAAAGCCTGTGACATTTATTTTGACATCTTCGGCCATAGATAGAGGCGGCCGTTCCGGCTCACTGACTTCAATCGCAGCTGTACCAGCTGCTTCCGGCAAACCGACTTCCTCCTTATCCTGTTCCGCACGGCTTAGCGTACCTGCTGTCGGCAGTTCAGCGGCCGCTGCTGTCGAACCTGCCAGCAGCAAACATACGGCGGTCACTAACATCTTTTGGGTAGCTCTAATCTTGTCTCGCTGCATCATCATCACCTGCTTCGTAAAAAGTACAAAAAAAGAATGCTTGGACATTGCGCCCTAAGCATTCACTTGCCATTATACTTTTGTCAGCCACTCCAGTCACTCCGAAGCCATCTCCTGTGCCCAATAATACCGTCCATCATTTCCCTTGACACAGGCAACGCCCATCTTCGTATAATGACGATTGAGTAAATTGGCACGATGCGTCGGCGAATTCATCCAGGCACGGACGATTGCTTCGGCATCAGCCTTCTTGCTGACTGCCAGGTTCTCACCGAACCAGGCAAAAGATGCATTTGCAAAAACCGATTTGACTTCCCGGCCATCCGGACGGCGATGAGCAAAATTCACTTCTGCTTCTGCAGCACGGACATACGAAGCAGCCGCAAGCTCACGATTGAGCGCCAGCGGTGCTACGCCAGCATTGACGCGCATGATGTTGACATGATAAAGAACTTCCTGATCCAACTCAGCCGCCAATGCGGAAGAAGCAGCAAAAACGACAAGAGCCAGTACCAGCAGGGAAACCATCCGCCGCCAGGTTTTCATCTTTCTCGCCTCTTTCGTTTGCCGCTTGACCGTCATCTTATGAGCACTTGGTATCCTCACTTCGCGCCCTCCTGCCTCGGCAGGGAAGATTCCGATCGCACAACAAACCAGCGAACCCATTATCGAAGCCTCGATAATGATGTTTCCTGCTGGCGCAGCCATCGCATGACTGCAGCAATCCCGTTTTTGCTATTCAGTTTTACAGCATTCTTCTTAGTTATATTATAACGTAAAGTAATCAAACAAGCAATGCTTTTCTTTGCAGCATGCCGATATCTGTAACGATTTGACCGGTCACTGCATCCAGCAATTCTTTTCCGTTACTTTTTTCGCTGTTCAACAGAAAAATCCTGCCACAGATTTCTCTGCAGCAGGATTTTTAATCATTTTACAAGCTTATAATATTTTTTCTTGCCCTTCTTCAAGATAGCCTCGCCATCTTTGAAGTCAGTCTCCGTCAGCACATAGTCAACATCCGCTACTTTGACATCGTTGAGAGCTACACCATTCTGCTGGATCAGACGGCGGCCCTCGCCCTTCGACGCAACGATCTTGCCGGCAGCCATGACATCCAGCAGTTTATCGCCGGCAGCCGCCTTGACCTCGGGGATATTGGCCCCGGCACCCGAGCCACCGAACATGGCCTCAGCTGCCGCTTTAGCCTCCTCGGCAGCCTGCTCGCCATGAACGATTTTCGTGACCTCATAGGCCAGGATCTTCTTGGCCTCATTGATAGCCGAATCCTGAAGTGCGCCGAGACGGCGAACCTCATCCATCGGCAGGAACGTGAGCAGGGCAAGGCAGTTCTCGACATCCGCATCATCGACGTTGCGCCAGTACTGGTAGAACTCATACGGGCTGGTCTTTTCTGCATCGAGCCAGAGCGCACCGCCAACAGTCTTACCCATCTTCTTGCCGTCGCTCTTAGTAAGGAGCTTGTTCGTCAAGCCGTAGACAGCGGTATTGTTCTTGCGGCGGTTGAGCTCGACACCAGCGATGATGTTCGACCACTGGTCGTCACCGCCCATCTCGAGTTTGCAGCCATAGCGACGGTTGAGCTCGAGGAAATCGTAGCCCTGCATGATCATATAGTTGAATTCCAGGAACGTAAGTCCCTTTTCCCAGCGCTGCTTATAGCAGTCAGCAGCCAGCATGCGATTGACTGTGAAGCAGGCACCGACTTCGCGCAGCAAATCGATGTAGTTGAGCTTGCGCAGCCAGTCGCCGTTATTGACCATGATGGCCTTGTCATCGCTGAAATCGATGAAGCGGGCAATCTGCTTCTTGAAGCACTCGCAGTTATGCTCGATATCTTCATCGGTCAGCATCCGGCGCATATCCGTACGGCCCGACGGATCGCCAACCGTACCGGTGCCACCGCCGACCAGGCAGATGGGACGATGCCCGGCACGCTGCATATGGGCCATCGCCATCAGCGCGATGAAATGACCAGCATGCAGGCTGTCCGCCGTCGGGTCAAAGCCGATGTAGAACGTGACTTTCTCTTTATCAAAAAGCTCTCTGAGCTCTTCTTCGTTCGTACACTGCGCGATGAAACCGCGTTCTTTCAAAGTATCAAATACATTAGCCAACAAACTCTCTCCTTTGAGACTTACTACAAATCATTACTGCATATCAATTACGGCCCTTGGCTATGCCGCCGCCCGGCTCAGGGGCGACTGCTTCAGGAGCGGACGGAGTATTCTTGGAGCCAGCCGGAGCATCTGCACCTTTTGCTGGCTTGCCGCCATTCGCCTTGGCATCCTTGGCATTCTTCTCGTCCTTCTTCTTGCCATCGTCCTTCTTCTTGACTTCCGTCTTCTTATCGTTTTCCAGCTCACCGATGCTGTCGTGTTTCGAAGCAACGGAACCATCGAAGTTCTTGGCCGGGGTCTGCGCCAGAGCCTTTTCCATAAAGGCCTTCCAGATCTGTGCTGGCAGCTGGCCGCCCATGACGCCATTCATCGGCGTGTTGTCATCGTTGCCGACCCAGACGCCGCAGACGAGATCCGGGGTATAGCCCACGAACCAGGCATCGTGATAGTCACTCGTCGTACCGGTCTTGCCAGCGGCCGGACGGCCGATATTGGCCCGCGTACCGGTACCCTTCTTGATAACACCCTCGAGCATATCTGTAAGCTCTACGGCACTGCTTTCGCTGACGACGCTGCGCTGCTTCGGCTCTGCCTGCTCAAGCACCTTGCCGTTGCGGTCAAGCACTTTGATGACCACGACCGGATTGACGTGCACACCCTTGTTGGCAAAGGTGCAGTATGCACTCGTGAGCTCCAGCGGCGTCACGCCCTTGGTCAGGCCGCCCAAAGCGGTCGACAACGTGCGGTCATTCTGAGGTCCGTCGAGCACAAATGTCGAGATGCCCATCTCCTGCGCATAATAAATCGGCTTATCGATGCCAATCTTCTGCGCAATCTTGACCGTCGGTACGTTCATCGAATAGCGGGCCACATCGCTTAGCTTGACTTTGCCGCTGAAGTTGCCGCTGTCGTTCTGGGGGCGCCAGCCATTGATGTTGATGGGGCTGTCGTCGATGATCGTGTTCGGTGTGAATTTATTCTCCAGTGCTGCCACAAAAACAAAGGGCTTGAAAGCCGAGCCCGGCTGGCGCACTGCCATCGTCGCGCGGTTGAACTGGTCGGTGCCGCGGCCGCCGACCATCGCCTTGACATAGCCGTTGTGCGGGTCGATGGCGACCAAGGCTCCCTGCGGCTGCTGGATCTTATTGCCATCCACCTTGACATTCGGCAGCTGCTTCATCGCGGCCTCAGCGGCACGCTGTGCATCCATATCGATAGTCGTATAGATCTTGAGGCCTTCCTTGTAGACGGCATCAGCCCCATACTTATCGATAAGCAGCTGAGTCACGTAGTCGATGAAATAGGACGCTTCTGTATTGCTCTCCTTCTTGACCGGCTTGACGATCTGCAGCTTCTCAGCCTTGGCCTTGGCAGCCATGCTGCTGTTGATATAGCCGTACTTGGCCATCTGGTCGAGTACCGTGCCCTTGCGCTCCTGCGCGGCATCGAGGTTATTGAGCGGCGAGTAATAGTTCGGGCTCTTCGGGATGCCAGCAAGCATCGCGCACTCGTTGAGGGTCAGATCCTCGACATTCTTGCCGAAGTAGGTCTGGGCGGCAGCCTGCACACCATAAGCACCCTGACCGAAATAGATCTGGTTCATGTACATCTCGAGGATCTCCTGCTTCGTGTACTGCCGCTCAAGCTGCAGTGCCAGAAAGACCTCCTGGATCTTACGCGTCAGCGTGCGTTCCTGGGTCAGGTACGCATTCTTTGCCAGCTGCTGCGTGATGGTCGAGCCGCCTTCCGAGACGCCACGGCCACGGATATTGGCATAGAGCGCACGCAGGATGCCGCGCGGGTCGACACCGCTGTGCTCGTAGAAGCGGTTATCCTCGACGGCCACGAAAGCATTCTGCAAGTCTTTCGGAACCTGCTGGATCTTGACTGGCCGGCGGTTCTCCGCCGCGTGGACATTGGCAATCTCATTGCCATTGATATCGTAAATCTGCGAAGACGCCGGCGGCAGGATATCGTTTGCCAGATCGGGCTTCGTATTCATGCTGGCAGTCAGAAAACCACAGCCAATGCCCGTGACCATGACCAGGATGACCAGGCCAAAGCCGAGGATGACTTTTTTGACGTTGCTGCTGCCACTTTTTGCGGGACGTTTTTGACGGCTCGTATTCGTATTTGAACGTTTCTCCATGAGCTGCCTCCTTAAATTTATACTTTTTCATTTTATCACAAATCGAATGTATCGTCTATGAAATGAACAGCTCAAATCGTTGTTTTCTGCTTATTTGAGGTCTACGATGGTAGCACCGGTTCCGCCCTCATTGATATCAGCAAATTGGAATTTGGCCACATTGCGGTGATGTTTGAAATATTCATGGACGCCCTTGCGGAGTGCGCCCGTTCCCTTGCCATGAATGACAAGCACCTGCGTGAGCCCCGCGATAACGGCATCATCGATGAACTTGCCGAGCACGACTTCTGCCTCATCGACCATCATGCCGCGGATATCGATATCGCGGCCGATGTTCTGCGTCTTCTGCAGGAATGAGCCCGATTGCGTCGTGCGCTTCCTGCCGGTTGCCACCGGAGCCTTCTCCTTTTCCGCATGGGAAAGGAATGTACAGCCCGAGGCCTTGACCTTGGTCCGCAGGCCGCCGAGCTGCACTGTGAGCTCCTTGCCCTGCACTTCAAGGACCGTCCCCTTCTGGTCAAGCTTTTTGACATAGATGACATCGCCCGGCACCAGCGTCTTGACATCAATCTTCTTGCCGACGCCTTTCTGCGCCATGATGCCCGGCCGTGCACGGTCAGAAGCCTCATTGATTTTGGCCCGCGCTTCCTGGATGGCCTGCTGGCGCGCCCGGATGCCCTGATCATCAAACTGCTCCTTGAGATCCTTTATGACTTCCTCGGACTCACGCCGCGTCTGGCGGATCATCGCGGCACTCTTCTCCTTGGCCTTGCGGATGATATCGCCCTTCTTCTTCGCGAGCTCCGCCTTCGCATCCTCAAGCTTGCGCTCGAGCTGCGTGACCCGCTGCTGGCGCTCGCGGATATCGGCGTTCATCTGCTCATACATCATCTTCTCATTCTCAAGCTGGTTGATGACATGCTCAAACTGGGCATGATCAGCCTTGACCAGCTGCTTAGCCCTCAGGATAAGCGAGTCAGAAAGACCGAGCCGCTGGCTGATGGCAAAGGCATTGCTCGCACCCGGAATGCCGATGAGCAAGCGATAGGTCGGCCGCAGGGTCTCGACGTCAAATTCCACGCAGGCATTCTCGATGCCCTCGCGCGTATAGGCAAAGGTCTTGAGCTCTGAATAATGCGTCGTTGCCACAGTCGTTGCCCGCACATCGAGCAGGCGCTCAAGGATGGACATCGCAAGCGCCGCACCTTCCTCGGGGTCGGTACCGGCCCCAAGCTCGTCGAGCAGCAGCAGATCGTCGCTTTCAACCTTGTCAAGAATGCGCACGATATGGGTCATATGTGCCGAGAATGTCGACAGGCTCTGCTCGATGCTCTGCTCATCGCCGATGTCAGCATAGACATTCTGATAGACGGCAATCTCCGAATCGGCATCGACGGGCAGATAGCAGCCTGACTGCGCCATCAGCACCATGAGACCCAGCGTCTTCATGCTGACCGTCTTACCACCAGTATTCGGGCCCGTTATGAGCAGCATGCGGTAGCCATCCCCCAGCGTGATGCTCGTCGGCACGACCTTATCGCGGGGAATCAGCGGATGACGTGCATTCTTGAGCACCGTCCGCCCTTCCGTATTGAGCAGCGGGCGTGTTGCCTCCATATCCCGGGCGAGCTTCGCCTTGGCAAACGCAAAGTCGATATCGGCAAGTATCGCGCAGTTGGCCGTGAGCGGTTCACTGTCGCGGCTGATCTCCTGCGACAGCTGGCGCAGGATGCGCTGCACCTCCTGCTGCTCAGCCAGCGTCAGCTGCTTGACATCGTTGTTGAGCTCCACCACGGCCATCGGTTCGATGAAGAGCGTCGAGCCGCTGGCCGACTGATCGTGGATGAGACCAGGGAAATGCGCACGGTACTCGGCCTTGACCGGCAGTACATAGCGCTCATCACGCACCGTGACGATGGCATCCTGGAACATCTTCTGATACGCGGCATCGTGGAGGATGCTGTTGATCTTGTCCTTGATGCGCACCTGCGACGATTTGAGCTCCCGGCGGATGCGGCGCAGCTCGACACTGGCATCTTCGCGCATGTTGCCATGCTCATCGATCGTGTTGCCAAGATTGCGCTCCAGCTGCCCCAGGATCTCCAGCGAACGAGCCCATTCCTTGAGCATCGGCACCTCGGCCTCAAGATCGCGGAAGAAATACTTGACATTGCGCATCGCATAGAGGGTACTCATGACCTCCTGCATCTCCGCCAGGTCAAGCACCGCCCCTTTGCCCACTTTCGTGAGCAGCGGGCGGATGTCGCGGATGCCGCCGAGCGGCGGCGCTGTCATGGCATAGACCTGCACGGCCTCATCCGTCTCCTGCTGCCATTCAGCAATCTCGGCGATATCCGAGCTTGGGAAGAGCAGCCGGGCCTTTTCCTTGCCCAGCGCTGATCCAGCCCGCTCCTCAAGCATCGCCGTGATTTTCTCATATTCTAATATCTTAAACGATTCATTTTCCATTGTTTAAAGCACTCCCCGGAAAAAGTGACCTCTGGTGATCTCTTCGCCTTCCTGGTCCTTCACCCAAGCCTGCTGTGCCTCATCGAGATCAGCAGGCAGACGCATCGCCTTGCGGTAGGCCTTGACGATATGGCGGATCTCGTCAGCCGCCATCGCCCGGGCCTCAATGCGCATGCTGACGGATAGCGGCGCAAACTTCATCGCATGCGGCAGCATCGAAAGGCTCTTGCTGTTCAGAAGATGCATATGACAGTACTGATCCATCACGAGCGGGAACAGTGCCTCCTTGCGATCCTTGAGGGCATAATGCCCCTTGGTACAAGGCTGGCTGCAGGCCCCCTTATCCACACTGCCAAGGAAGCTGCCCGTCACGCAGTACTCAGAAACCATGAGTTCCAAGCGTCCATGCACGATGCAGGTAAGCGGCAGCGGCGCATCTTTTGCCAGCGCCTGTACCTGCTTGAGACTGAGTTCCGGCGACAAAGTCGCCTCCGCAACGCCATATTCCTTGAGAAATGCCAGCGTCGCTTTATTGTACGCAATCAGCGAATAATCGGCATGCACAGGCAAATCGGTCAGCCGCTTGACAAGCGCCGCAGCGCCAATGTTATGCACATGCACAGCTGCCGGACGGCAGGTTTGCTGCCAGGCCAGCAGCAGCTTTTCTACTGCTTTCTGATGATTCTGCTTGATGATGCGTGGCAGATTGAAATCGATGCGGATGCCTGCCTCCTTGGCCAGCTGCCAGGCTGCCTCGTAATCGGTCAAAGCGATTGTCCGATGCTCATAGGATTCGCCACCGAATAAAATACCATCGGCACCGCCTTCGATAGCGGCCTTCATCTTTTCCAACGTATCGACAGCGGCCATAAGCTGCGCTTTGGTCTCCGGCAGCGGGCGCGGCTCAGCAAGTGCAGCGAACTTGCGCGGCGGGAACGCAAACTCTGCCAGCCGCAGCGCATCAAGCTGCTCGACAGCCTGGCGGCGCGCTTCATTGATCTCGCTCATCGGCACCATGACATCGCCCTCGATGCTGACCTTGAGCTGGCTGAGCGCATAGACCGATGTGCCCAAGCGCTCGACTTGCTTGCGCACGACCTCTTCTGACAGCGGCCGCTTGCGTGCCGGTTCGCCGATAAACGCCGTAGCCGCGCTGGCGATATGCCCCTTGCCGTCATCGAGCTCGATTGTCAGCGGTTTGCCGATGGCAGCTGTTACGCGGACCGCAATCGGGATACGGCGCACCGGCGCCCCCGCCGTGTACATCGCCTTGCCCTTTTCCATCAGCGCGGCATCATAGACCTTGAACACGCGGTCATGATCGCGCACCGCCGACGGGATGGAAAAGGCGACCGTATCCCCGGCCTGCCCAAAGGCAATGCTATTGCCTTTGGCATCTGTAAGTTCGTAAATCGTAGCCGTTACCCGGCCGCCGACCTTGACCCAGAAATCGACCTGATCGCCCAGGGCCAACCGGCCGCTGAGCTTGACCGTCACCACGCGTCTGTCCCAGTCATAAGACGTTACGCGGCCAATCAGCAAGCCGCGGTTATTGGGACGGCGGTCGCTCATCATGTTTTTGCCCGGCCGGTCCAAAAGGTATGCCGTCGTAAAGTCGCGGTTGAAAATCTGGGCGAGATTATCACGCGCCTCATCTGCGACCTTATACCCCGCACCAGCATAATACGTATCGATGGCCTGCCGGTACGTGCCGACAACCGTCGCAACGTACTCCGGCCGTTTCATGCGGCCTTCGATCTTGAGCGAGGCGACACCGGCATCGATAAGCTCGGGAATGACGTCGATCGTATTGAGATCACGCGGCGAAAGCAGATAACTTCCAGCTTTGTCCCCCAGCACATCCTCGCCTTTTTCATTGACCAGCGTATACGGCAGGCGGCAAGGCTGGGCACAGCGGCCACGATTGCCGCTGCGGCCACCGATCATGCTGCTCATCAGGCATTGTCCCGAATAGCAGACGCAAAGAGCCCCATGCATGAAAACCTCGATCTCTACCTCGCAGTTCGCACAGATATGACGAATCTCCTTGAGGGACAGCTCGCGAGACAGGACGACTCGCGTAAAGCCGAGCTTCTGCAAAGCCAGCACACCTTCGAGGCTGTGCACCGTCATCTGCGTGCTCGCATGCAGTGGCAGCTGCGGCACAATCTCACGGGCCAGCTTGGCAACCCCCAGATCCTGCACGAGGATGGCATCGGCGCCTGCATCCGCAAGGAACCGCAGATAATCCTTGATAGCCGGCAGCTCCTCATCGCTCACGATCGTATTGACCGTCACGTTTATGAGCACACCCCGTAAGTGTGCAAAACGGATGGCCTCGCGCAGGCCATCCTCATCAAAATTATTCGCATAAGCGCGGGCACCAAACATGCTGCCCGCCAGGTATACGGCATTTGCCCCGCTCTCCACGGCAGCTGTGAGCGCTTCACGGCTGCCAGCAGGTGCCAGTAATTCTACCAAATCCATTTCCTCCTGTATCATTCAGCCGGTGGCATATCGTCGTGTGCCATCGGCGCTTCCTGTTCTTCCGTATCCGCATCGTTCTGGCTCTGCAGCTGCTGCACTTCCTGGAAGAGCTCCATCTGCTCAGCGTCGAGCCCTGCGGCTGCTTCCTCTGTCGTCGGCAGTTCCGGCAAGTCCTCCAGCGTATTGATGCCGAAGCAGCGCAGGAAAGTCTCCGTCGTCCCATAGAGGATGGGCCGTCCCAGCACATTCTTGCGCCCCACCTCGGCGATGAGCTCCAGCTCCAGCAGCTTCTGCAAGGCACGTTCCACGCGCACTCCGCGGATCTGCTCGATTTCCGCCTTGGTGATTGGCTGCTTGAAGGCTACGATCGAAAGCGTCTCCATCGTCGGCGCAGAGATCTTGCGGTCCACCACCTCGCTCAAGCGCTCGACGATAGCAAAGGCCTCCGGCCGCGTGGCCAGCTGATAGCCGCCAGCCACCTGCCGAATCGTCAAGCCGCTATGGCGGCGGTCCAGTTCGCTTTTGAGCTCAGCCACGAGGTTCTGGGTACCGAGCACATCGAGCTGCAGGATACGTGCCAGTTCCGCCGCCGTTATGGGATTGCCCGCGGCAAAGAGCACAGCCTCCAATACACCCAGCTGTGATATTTCAATCCGTTCTGCCGTTTCAGGCATGTTGTTCTTCCTCCCGGATACAAATATAGATTTCCGCAAATGCCCGCTGCTGCTTCACCGTCACGGTCTTGAGCTTCATGAGCTCCAGCAGTGCGAGGAACGTCACGATCAGCTCGCTGCGCGTGCCCGTCTCGAAGGCCTCCGAAAACAGCAGCCGCCCACGGCTGCGCTCCAGCAGCGACAAGATATCAGCCATCTTGTCCTTGATGCTGAAGGCCTCCGGTGTGACGAGCGCCTTCGGGATCGAAAGCTCCTCCTTGACCGACAGCACGGTATGGAAGGCCTCCACCAGCATCCTGAGCGACAGGTTGCCTGGGGGCAGATGGTGCACCGGCAAGTCCATCGGCTCACGGCTGACAAACCGCTCCTGGATGCCAGCCATGTCACCAAGCACGGTGCTGACCTGCTTGAACTTGCGGTACTCAAGGATGCGCTGCACGAGCTCGAAGCGCGGATCTTCTTCGGCCTCGTCCGCAGGTTTCTCCGGTTTTGGCAGCATCATCCGCGACTTGATCTGCAAGAGCGTTGCGGCCATGACGAGAAACGAGCTGGCGATTTCCATGTTAAATTCCCGAAAGCGGTCCAGATACGCCAGATATTGACGCGTGAGTTCCGCAATCGGGATGTCATAGATGTCAATCTTGTTTTTCTCGATAAGATGCATAAGAAGGTCCATCGGACCTTCAAAGGCATCAATCTTTATCTTGTAATCTTCCATAGCCAGCCGCTGCCCTTAGAAAAGGATGCCCAGCAACGTACGGAAAACTTCGAGAACCGCCCCGCGCATCGGAATCAGGATCATGCTGAGGACCGGCGTCATCAGGAGCAAAATCAAAATCAGGAAGCTGTAGCGCTCAAGGCTGGCAAACTGATAGGCAAGATCGCGCGGCAGAAGCTGCTTGAGCACATGCGAGCCGTCAAGCGGCGGCAGCGGCAGCAAATTGAAAATCGCAAAGCCGATATTGTACTCGACAATCAGCATGAATACCCAGTAGATGCCCTCGGTTATATGGACGCCGACACGGCTCAGGAGCACCAAGGCCACCAGCGCCAGAAAAGCCATCAAGAGATTTGCTCCCGGGCCAGCCAGCGAGACCAGGATATCGTCACGGCGCGGCTGCTTGAAGTTGTGCGGATTGATCATAACCGGCTTCGCCCAGCCGAAATGCACCAGGAAAAGTGCCAGCATGCCGAGCGGATCGATATGCGCCTTAGGATTCAGCGTCAGACGCCCCATCATGCGCGGCGTGAAATCTCCGAGCCAGACGGCCACCTGTGCATGTGCGTATTCATGGATGACCATCGCGATAATAAGTCCCGGCAGACCAGCTACGATCTGCAACAGGTTGAAATCAAACATTGTCTACCTCCCTAGCAAGGTTATCTTATTTATTCCCGTTTCTCTGACGCTCAAGCATCAGGATCGATGATACGGATTTAGCATCGTAAATGCGGCCATCGAGCACCATCGCAACTGCCTCATCAAGCGGCAGCCTTACCACATTGATGAACTCATCCTCGTCGGGATGCTGCGGTCCCGGCGTGAGCCCCTCGGCCTTGTACATGTGGATGTACTCATTCGAGAAGCCGACCGTCGTCGCAATCGTCGTGAGCTTTTCCATATGCGCTGCCTCATAGCCCGTTTCCTCAGAGAGCTCACGCTGCGCACAATAAAGCGGATCTTCGTCGGGGGCATCGAGCTTGCCAGCTGGCACCTCCAGTGTCACGCGCCCGATCGGATAACGGTACTGCTTGACCAGGATGATATCGCCGTTAGGAAAGACCGGTATGACAGACGATGCTCCAGGATGTTCGATGAACTCGCGCGTAGCTTGATTGCCATTCGGCAATTCCACAGTATCCCGTCTGACATGCAGCAAAGTGCCATCAAAGATCGCTTCGCCATGCAGTTTCTTTTCTACTAACTCTTCGTCCATCGTTACTCCTCCTCAAACCTTCATATCTATCTATTCTACTATCTGTTCGCTTTTATTTCAAGCACCCGGTCTCAGCGGAACACCGTCCAGAGGACGAGCACCACAGCCAGCAGGCATTTGCCGCCCACAGCGATGAGTGCCACACTATTCCACGACGAAGTCCCCTCGACATATTGCGACATGCAGGCCACCACTTCATCGGGCTCTTTGGCACGCATGAGCTTGCGCATGCGCACGAAGTCCACCAGCGAGTCGATGAACAGTGCCGCAGCGACCAGGTAGAACACCACGAGCTGCCACGGACGCATCTCCGCATACTGATAGGTCAGCACAAAGCCCATGACATCGATGAGCAAGAGCACGACCGACATCACCAGGAACGTCTTGCCGATGCTCTTGGCCGACATGAACTTGCCCATCGATTCCATCTCATCTTTCCAGATCTGGCGCTCTTCCTCATCAGCTGCCGGCCCCGTATGCGCCATCAAGGTCTGCAGCGCATAGCCGCTGATCAGCAGCCAGAAAATCGCATAACATTGAATACCAAGCATCAAAAAAACTCCTCGTACAAAAATCATTACTGCCTTTTAGTATACAAATAAAAACACTCCATTGCAACCGCAATGGAGCGCTTTATCCGAAATTGACTGTGTAGTTTTCATGAACGTCTGCGGCGTTTCACCTCGGGCCAGGGACGGATATGCTTCGGATTCGTAGCGATGCCATCGAGCCCACACCATCGTGAGGCAAACGATTCGACAAACACCTTTTTCTGGCGAGGCTTCTTTTCCGCAGGTGCAGCGGCAGCAGCCGTTGCATTGACAGCCAGTTTTTCCTCTGCCTGTGATGCAGCTTTCGTCGCACTGCAGCCACAGTCTTCGATAAACCCACTTTCAAGTTCTTCCTGGGAAAAAATCGTGAAATTGCCACAGGCGCAACGGCACCAGTAATACTCGCTGCCGAACTGATCCTTGCGGCCAGTCGATTCCAATACAGTGATCTTGCCATATTGTTTTTCCATGATTTTCCCCTCCTTCCAACAAAAACTAAAACACAATGTCACGTATTCCGATTACTAATATTCTCTTTCTCTTATAAAAATCCTGCAAGAAATTAATTTTTTTCTAAGGATTCCTTACGTATCTTTGCATGGCTGACCATCTCCTTCGCATTATCCAGCGAAGCTGCCGTCATATCAGCGCCCGAAGCCATGCGGGCAATCTCGCTGATACGCTCGCGCTCCGAGAGCTGCCGCACCTGAGTGACCGTCGAGTCCCCTGCCGTAGCCTTGGAGATATAGAGATGCACATCCGCCATGCAGGCGATCTGCGGCAGGTGGGTGATGCACAGTACCTGCTTGAAGCGCGCGACCAGCGCGATGCGCTCGGCCACCATCTGCGCAGTCCGGCCGCCGATGCCGGTATCGATCTCGTCGAACACCATACTCGGCACCGACGAATCCCTGGCTGCGGCCACAGCCTTGATCGCCAGCGCGATGCGCGAGAGCTCACCGCCCGAAGCCACCTTCTGCAGCGGCTGCTCTGCTTCGCCGGGATTGGCCGAGAAGTACATGGCCACATCGTCGGCACCGTTAGCCTGGAAGCCAGCAGCAGCCGATACCTCGATGCGGAACACCGCCTTTGGCATGCCCAGTGCCGCGAGCTGTCCGCCGATGGCGGCCGACAGCTCGCCAGCCGCACGGTTGCGAAGCTGCGTAAGCGTCTGGGCTTTCTGCGTCAGCTCCGCTTCGAGGGCTGCGATCCTTGCCTTGCGCTCTGCCATATCGTCATCGTAATTCTCGATGGCACTCAGCTCCTGCTGCACCTTCTGTTGATGCGCGAGCACATCGGCGATCGTCGCACCATATTTCTTGCGCAGACGGTAGATCACATCCATGCGGCTTTGCAGTTTGTTGAGCCGCTCCGGACTGAATTCCAGCGTCTCCCCGTAATCCCGAAGCTCATACGAAGCCTCCTGCAGGGAAATGACCGCTTCCTCAACCATCTTCTGGGCATTGGCCAGCGACGAATCATAGCGGCTCATATCCTGCAGATCCTTCTTGACCCGCGCTAATGCCGCCAGGACACCTACGCCCTCCTTGGAGCCGCTCGCAAGCAGATTGTACGACTCCTCCACATAGCCGGCGATCTTTTCCGCATGGGACAGCTTGCGGATCTCTGCCTCAAGCTCCTCGTCTTCGTTCTCCTTGAGCTGCGCCGTTGCAATCTCATTGTCCTGCCAGCGCAGCATGTCAAGGCGCTGGGCGTATTCGCGCGCAGCCTGCTCCTTCTCCGCATACTGGCGGCAGCAGGCACGCCACTCCTCATAGACATGCCGGTAGGCCGCCAGCGCCTCAGCCAGATCGGCGTCGTAATGGTCGAGCAGCGAGAACTGGCTCTCCTCCTTCAGCAGTGCCAGGTTCTCATTCTGCCCGTGGATATCGACCAGATACGCACCGATTGCCTTGAGCACGGCCAGCGTCACATGGCAGCCATTGACCAGCACCATGCTGCGGCCCCCGCGCGTCACCTGCCGCGTGATGATCAGCATGCCCTCCGAATCATCGATTGCCTGCTGGGCCAGCAGCTCATGCAGCCCCAGGGCCTCATCCTCCAGCGTGAACACCGCCTCGACGCGCAGCCACTCGCATCCCGTGCGGATGGCACTCGCCGAGATGCGCTGCCCGAGGATGGCCCCGAGCGAATCGATCAGGATGGATTTGCCGGCACCCGTCTCGCCTGTCAGGATGTTAAGGCCTGCCCCAAATTCCACTTGGACATGCTCCAGCAAAGCAAAATTCCAAACGGTCAATGACTTCAGCATGGGAAAGATCTCCTTTGTCTACGATGAATCATTTCAAATACTCCTGCAGGCGCTTGAGGATTTTCTCGGTCGCCTCTTTGGGCTTGATGATGACGAGGATGGTGTCATCGCCAGCCAAGGTACCGATGACCTCGCTCCAGTTCGCGTGGTCGAGGGCTGACGCCACCGTGCTTGCGCCGCCCGGCAATGTCTTGACGACGATGAGATTCTCGCTGTAATCACAGTCGGTCACCGTGTCAGCGAACAGACGGCGCATGCGCTCCTCCGTGAAGAGCAGCGTATTCTGCATCGGGGAGGCGTAGCGGTACCGCCCATCTCCCGACGGCACCTTGATGAGCATGAGCTCCTTGATGTCACGGGAAACAGTGGCCTGTGTCACCTGGATCCGGCGCTCGCGCAGAGCCGCAGCCAGTTCCTCCTGCGTCTCGATGACCTGAGCATCAATTATGTCTTTTATTACAGCGTGTCGTATACTTTTCATCCGCCAACACCTCTCAATTCTCTATGATTAAACGTCTTTCCATAGCTTGGTCCGCAAGATCTGATAATAGTCCTTGTCATCAAATTTCACGATCCCTGCCTGCACGTTCGACTTCATGACCATGACCTCATCCCCTGGCAGCAGCCGGAAGCTCTCCTGCCCGTCGAACGTGACGATGATGTCCTGATGGATGGCCGCAATCTCGATGCGCACCACATCTTCCTCACCCACGACCAACGGGCGCATGTTGAAGGTATGCGCACAGATGGGCGTCACTAGCAAAGCCCGGATCGTCGGATTCATGATAGGCCCGCCTGCCGATAAGGAATACGCAGTCGATCCGGTCGGCGATGACACGATGACACCATCGGCCTTGTAGTCGATCAGATGCGAATCGTTGATGCTGAGCCCCAGATGCAGCATGCGGGCGACACCGCCCTTGGTCACAACCACATCGTTGATGGCATGGCCGAGGAAACGCTCCTTGCCATGGGAGCGCACAAAGCCAGCCAGCAGCAGGCGGTGCTCGATGCGGTAATCGCCAGCAAGGATTTTCTGCAGCTTGGTCTCCAGCTCGGAGAGCTCGATATCTGCCATGAATCCCAGCGTGCCGATGTTGACCCCGCAGACCGGCACAGCCATGGCACCATAGCGGCGGCAGACACCCAGCAGCGTCCCGTCGCCGCCTAAGCTCAGGGCAAGATCTGCCGGTATCTTTTCGATATCCGGCACACCGTATTCTTCCATGTCAAAGAAGCGCGATTCATCGATTGGCAGGATAAGGCGCACATCCTTGTCCCGGTAGAACGCAAAGATCCTTCTGAGCACCTCCGGGGATTGCGGCTTATTCACGTTGGGAAAAACAGCTATGGTCAGCATCAGCAAGCTCCTTATTTATCCAGCGCACCATGGGCCTCAGCAACCACGGCAGCCAGACGCTCTTCCGTCACCGTATCCTGCTGAGACTTATCCTTTGTCAAACGGATAAGATATTCAATGTTGCCCTCCGGCCCCTTGACCGGCGAGAAAGTCAAGGCCATCGGCACAAACCCCAGCTCACGGGCAAAACCGGTCACCTTGCGGATGACGTCCTCATGCACCGACGGCTCACGGACGACGCCCTTCTTGCCCACAAACTCACGGCCAGCCTCAAACTGCGGCTTGATCAGCGCCACGAGCTCGCCATCTTCCTTGAGCAGCGTGAACGCCACCGGCAGCACCTTCGTCAGCGAGATGAACGCCACATCGATGGAAGCAAAGTCGAGCAGCTGCCCGATATCCTCCGGCGTCACATTGCGGATATTCGTGCGTTCCATGTTGACGACGCGTTCATCGGTGCGGAGCTTCCAGGCCAGCTGGCCATAGCCGACATCGATAGCATAGACGCGCACTGCGCCATTCTGCAGCATGCAGTCGGTAAAGCCGCCTGTCGACGCACCGATATCGGCACAGCTGCGGCCCTCGATGGGCACGCCGAATTCCTGCATAGCCTTCTCGAGCTTCAAGCCGCCACGGCTGACATAGGGGATATCATTGCCGAGCAAGCGGATTTCAGCCTCAGGCTTTACCGTTGCCCCAGCTTTATCGACCTTCTGGTTGTCGACGAGCACCTCGCCGGCCATAATCATGCGCTTGGCCCGCTCCCGGCTGCCCGCCAGGCCGCGTTCGACCAGAAGCACATCCAATCGTTGTTTTGCCATTATTTCAATCGTTCCTTTACTGTTGCTGCAATCTGTTCTGGCTGCAGCCCGCAGAGCTCCAAAAGCTCAGCAGGCTTGCCCTGCTCAATGAAGCGATCCGGCAGGCCGAGGCGCAAGAGCTGCGTCTTGGCTGCAAGGCCACTGTCCATGAGATACTCCGCCACAGCCGAGCCGAAACCGCCAGCCAGCGCGTTTTCCTCCAGGGTCACCAGCAAGCTGTGCCCAGCAGCCATCGCATCGATGACTGCCGTATCCAGCGGCTTGACGAAGCGCATGTTGACAACACTGACCGCAATCCCCGCTTCGCCGAGGATCGCCGCAGCCTGCTGTGCCCGGTGCACCATCGAGCCGACAGCCAGCAATGCTGCCTGTCCCTCAGCCGTTTCGGCCAGCACCTCTGCCTTGCCGATGGGAATGTCGTGGAAAGTCTCGCTGAGCGGTACGCCCAGGCCGGCACCACGCGGATAGCGGACAGCCGACGGCGAATCCATCTTAACCGCTGTCGCCAGCATATCGCGGAGCTCGGCCTCATCCTTCGGCACGAATACCGTCATATTCGGCATATGGCGCAGATATGACAAGTCAAAAGCACCGTGATGCGTCGGACCGTCAGCACCGACAAGACCTGCACGGTCGAGACAGAGCGTCACGGGCAGGTTCTGCAGGCACACATCGTGCATGAGCTGATCGTAGGCACGCTGCGCAAACGTCGAGTACAGCGTCACGACAGGATGGCGCCCATCCGCAGCCATCCCAGCCGCCAAGGTCACTGCATGCTCCTCGGCAATGCCGACGTCAAAGAACCGCGCCGGATACACTTCGCCAAAAGCCTTGAGGCCCGTGCCCGACGGCATGGCCGCCGTGATGGCCGTGAGGTCTGTATCCTTCTCAGCCAGCTCGATCAGCGCCTTGCTGAATACGGAAGTATAGCTCGGAGCTCCCTGCTTTTTAGGGCATTCTCCCGTCTTGCGGTCGAAAACACCGATGCCATGGAATTTATTGGGCTGCTGCTCTGCCGGCAGATACCCCTTGCCCTTCTTCGTATGGATATGGATGAGCACCGGCCCGTCCATCTGTCTGGCCCGGCCAAGGATATCCTGCAGCAGGCTCAGATTATGGCCGTCAACCGGCCCGATATAATGGAAGCCGATCTCCTCGAATACACTGCCAGGCACCAGTGCCGACCGCACGCTGTCCTTGACGATGCGAGCCGTACGGTATGCCTTGTCGCCGATATGCGGGATACTCATCAACAGGTTCCCGACATCCTTCTTGGCGCGGTTATACTGCGGATCGAGCCGGATGCGCGACAAGTATTCGCTCATGCCACCGACGTTCTTGTCGATCGACATCTCATTGTCGTTGAGGATAACGATGAGCTTCTTGCCCAAATCCCCCGCCTGGTTCAGAGCCTCGAAGGCCTCGCCCCCTGTCAGCGCACCATCGCCGATGACAGCTATGACTTCATTGCGGCGCCCGCAGAGGTCACGCGAGATGGCCATGCCCAGCGCAGCCGAGATCGAGGTGCTGGCGTGACCGACACCAAAGGCATCATACTTCGACTCCGAGCGGTTCGGGAACCCCGTGATCCCGCCGAGCTGGCGCAGGGTATGGAAACGATCGCGGCGCCCCGTGAGGATCTTATGCGAATAAGCCTGATGGCCCACGTCCCAGATCAGCTTGTCCTGCGGGAAACGGAAGACGCTGAACAGTGCCAGCGTCAGCTCGACCGTACCGAGGCTTGGAGCCAGGTGGCCGCCGTTAGCCGCAACCGTATCGACGATGAACCCGCGCAGCTCACGCGCCAGTTCCTCGAGTTCCGACAGGCTGTATTTCTTGATATCATCCGGACTATCTATTTTTTCCAACAATGGATATGCATTCATCCCAAGCACTCCCAATTATTTATTGCGGTCAACGAGGTAGTTCACAAGATCACGCAGGAAATCAGCCTCAGGGCCGAATATCGCCAGGGCAGCCACAGCCTCTGCCACCGTATCCTGGGCCAGCTTGCGGGCCTCAGCCAGCGAGGTCAGCGTAACATATGTCGATTTGTGGTTCTTCTCATCGCTGCCGACCGGTTTGCCGATCAGGGCTTCATCGCCGACCACATCGAGGATATCATCGGTGATCTGGAAAGCCAGGCCGAATTTATCGGCATACTCCGTCAAAGCTGCCAGCTGCTCTGCGCTGGCACCGGCCAGGATAGCACCGCTGCGGATAGCCGCACGGAAGAGCGCTCCGGTCTTGCCCATGTGCATGCGACGCAGCGTCTCCATATCGATGCGCTTGTCCTCAGACTCCATATCGAGTGCCTGACCGCCCACCATGCCATCGGGACCAGCAGCCGTGCTCATCTCGCGCACCACCTGCACGAGCGTCTGCGCATCAGCTCCCGGCTGGCGCAGCATGACTTCGAACGCCAGCGTCAGCAGTGCATCGCCAGCCAAAGTCGCCATACCAGCACCATAGACCTTATGGTTCGTGAGCTTGCCGCGGCGGTAATCGTCATCATCCATAGCCGGCAGATCATCGTGGATTAGAGAGTAGGTATGGATCATCTCGATGGCACAGCCCGTCTTGATGAACTTCGTGCCATCTGCGCCCAGCGCATCAGCAGCAGCCATCAAGAGCACCGGACGCAGGCGCTTGCCGCCTGCCATCAAACTGTACTCCATCGATTCCGTCAGCGTCTTGTCAACCGGCGTTTCCTTATTGAGTTCAGCCGTGAGTGCCGCCTCTACCAACTGCTGTCTTTCCTGCCAGAGTTCCTTGAACTTCATCGTATTACTCTCCCTCTATCTGCAATTCTTGTTCCTGAATCTTCCCATTGCTCTCGCTCACCAAGAGATCCATCGTCTTCTCGGCGCGGTCCAGTGCAGCCATGCAGCTGCTGCCGAGCTGGACCCCCTCGGTATAGTTTGCCATGAGCTCCTGCAGGCTGCTGTCGCCCGCCTCCATCTGCGCGACAATCTGCTCAAGCTTTGCCAGCGATTCTTCAAAAGATAATTCCTTTTTTCTTGGCATCTTACTTTCCTTCCTTTCGCGTCCGGGGCTTTTCCGCCTTCACTGCCTTGTCCATGACTTCCACAGCCACGCGGCCATCCTGCAAGACCAGAGACAAGCGGTCATGAGGGCGAAGCTGCGCAGCCCGCGTGACAAGCTGTCCGTCTTTCTCAGCTGCCACATAGCCGCGCTGCAGTACCCGGGCAGGATTCATGCCATCCAGCTTTTCCAGCGCCAGACTCACCGCATGGCGCTTATCCACCACGGCCTGCTGCGCCAGCTGGCAGAGCTGCCGCAGCGCGGCATCCAGACGCTGCCTCCGCTCAGCCAGCAGCGTCTGCGGCTCTTGCAGCACACGGCTGCGCAGTAAAGCAGCCAAACGCAGTCGGCGGCTCTCGATGCCCTTATGGGCCTGCGTCGACAGCCTGGTCATAAGCCCGGCAACATGGCGCTGCAGATCCGCGCGATCGGGCACCGCGAGCTCCGCTGCATTGGATGGCGTAGCCGCACGGACGTCAGCCGCAAAATCCGCCAGGGTGAAATCCGTCTCATGCCCGACAGCGGAAATCACAGGGATACGTGATGCGTAAACCGCCCGCACCACGCATTCCTCATTGAAGGCCCACAGATCCTCCATCGAGCCGCCACCGCGCCCGACGATCAGAACATCGACAGGATAGCTTTCATTGAAGAACCGGATTGCCTCTGCCACCTGTGCAGCCGCTCCCTCGCCCTGCACCTGCACCGGCCGCAGGACAAGCTGCACCGCAGGCCAGCGGTGCTTCGCCACATGATAGATATCGCGCAGGACCGCACCAGCCGATGAGGTCACCACGCCGATCTTGCGCGGAAACTCCGGCAGCGCCTTTTTATGCTCAGCGGCAAACAAACCTTCCTCGGTCAGCTTTACCTTGAGCTGCTCAAAGGCCAGCGCCAGGTCGCCAGTCCCCTCAGGTGCCAGCGAATCCACATACAGCTGGTAAGCGCCATCGCGCTCATAGACGGATATCGAGCCCGCCGCCACGGCCTTGAGCCCATTGACCGGCTGGAAGCGCAGGTTCTGCGCCCGGCTGCGGAACATCACGCATTTGAGCGAGCTATTCGCATCTTTCAGCGTAAAGTAACAATGCCCGGAGGGATAGCACTTGAAATTCGAGATCTCGCCGCGCACCATGATGCCACGCAGCAGTTGCTCCCGGTCGAACATGCCCTTTATGAACTTATTGACCTGACTGACAGAATGGATTGCCAAGATATTCCCTCCAAACATACGAAAAAGCCAGCCCGAAAAATCCGGGGCTGGCAGTTTCATTCATCAATGCGCGATCTTCATCATCGCACCCAGGATTCCATTGACATAGCGGCTGGAATCATCTGTACCGTACTTCTTCGCCAGTTCCACAGCCTCGTTGATTGCGATATTTGGCGTGAGCTTCTCCTCCGAGAACTTGATCTCGAAGATAGCCATGCGAACCAGATTACGGTCAACGGCAGCCATGCGCTCGATCTTCCAATCCTTCGAGCTCTCGGAGATCAAAGCATCAATAGCTGCGAGATTCGCGCGCGTGCCCTGTACCAATGTCTGCACATACGAACGATCATGAGCAGACATCTTCTCGGCCTCACTCAGTGCGGTATCAATAGCCAAGGTCTCATACATCCCTTGCTGCTCTTCCGTCTCAGCCTGATTCAAATCTAACTGGAACAGCGCCTGCAGGGCTGCTTCCCTTGCTTGTCTACGACTCATTACTTACCTTCCTCTTATCTCTTTTTAGTTCCGAAAATGATTCGTCAGCTGGAAGAAACGCTCGCTGAGCGATCCCAGGATATCCTCGCCCTGATCCATCTGCGAACCGACAAACAGGCCAACCAACCCGCAGCAAAGGACAAACACCGTACACCAGAAGCCAAAGCATAGGATGGCTATGCCCAGTACGATGCCAAGGATCGTCCCCACCGTCTTGCCGCGATGCTGCTGCCAGAGTGCCTCGGCAGTTTCTCTCAGTTCTTCTTTCATCAGCTGTGCGTCACCGCCTTAAACCACACGATGTTTCCTGGCTGGCTGTTTATCCGATATATCAGCCACTACGATATCAACCGGCACCTCGGACAGTTCCATGGACTGCGCCAGCTGCTGCTGGATGTGCTGCGCAAGCTGCGCAGAGAGCTTCGGGATATCGGCCTCACGGCCAACTGTCAGGCTGAGTGCCACCGCCAGCGATGCCCCATCCTTATGGTTCTTCGCCTGGACCTTGACCCGCACGTCGTGGACCCCATGGGTCTCACGCGCCAGACGGTCCACAAAGTTCCGCACGGCGTCGAGTGCTACGCGCACTTCGCCATTCGGGCCGCTGGCAATGACGTATTCGCCCTTGCTCGTGCTCTGCTCCTTCTTGCCGGCAAAGACCTGCCCCAGCAGCTTCAGGCTGATCAAGAAAGCAACTCCGGCACCTGCCAGCGTCTCCTGACGGGTCAGCGCATAGCGAAGCTCCGCCAGCCAGACCGTTTCCGGCAGCTGCCCAAGCGCTGCCCCGATGACAGCCAGTGACAGGGCCGCCGCCGCCAGCGAAAGCAACAGCAACAGGAATCGATTGATTATTCCCATACCATCAACCTCTTTTAACGGACACGTACCTCATCGGTTCTCTCTTCATCCTGCGGGAAGCTCACGCCCTGTACATGAACGTTGACTTCCACGACAGTAAGCCCCGTCATCGTCTCGATGGCCTGCTTGACATTCTCCTGTGCTGCCAAAGCGATATCAGGGATGCGGACACCGTATTTGACAATGATATAGAGATCGACAGCCGCTTCTTTCTCCCCGACCTCGACCTTCACACCCTTGGCGAAGTTCTTACGGCCAAGCATTTCAGCGATACCGCCAGCAATGCCACCGCTCATGCCGGCGATGCCTTCTACTTCCGTAGCGGCCAGACCAGCAATGATGCTGACGACTTCATCAGCAATGCGGATAGCACCTAACGAACCATTCTTCTGAATTTCTTTTTCCTTCTCCATTACGAACCCCTCCAATACTGTACGAAAACACTCGCATTGAAACGTATATTTATACCATAACATATACTTTCGCGAAGAGGCGCCAAGATTCCTGCCAATTCGGAAATAATTGCCTGAAAATCGTGAAAAAACTGCCGCACCATACCTCTGATGATGCGGCAGTCTTAGGCATCATAATTTACCAATTATGCACGCTCGATGTAGTTACCCGTGCGCGTATCGATGCGCAGTACTTCACCCTCGTTGATGAACAGCGGTACACGGACCTCATAGCCCGTCTCAACCTTAGCCATCTTCGTAGCACCCGTAGCCGTGTTGCCTTTGACGCTCGGCTCGCACTCAATGACCTTGAGGTTGACGGAGTTCGGGAGCTGGATGCCGATGATACGGCCTTTGAACGTCTGGATGGAAACTTCCATGTTCTCCATGAGGTAGTTCAGGGCATCGCCAAGCTGCTCTTTGTTGAGCTCAACCTGCTCATACGATTCCGTGTTCATGAACGTGTACATGCCATCAGCCTCATAGAGGAACTGCATGTTCTGCGTCTCGAGGTGTGCTGCCGGCATCTTCTCGTTCGGGTTGAACGTGCGCTCAACAACAGCACCCGTCTCAACGTTCTTGATCTTCGTGCGGACGAAAGCAGCGCCTTTACCCGGCTTTACATGCTGGAAATCGACAATCTGCCAAACGCCACCATCAATCTCGATCGTGAGACCCGTGCGGAAATCAGTACTATTAATCATTAACTTACGCCCTCCAATTATTGCCTTTTAAGCATTTGTTTTCAATGTAACGAATTAATGATAGCATATTTTCAGCCTTTTGAAAAGGGCTCGCTGCTATCTTCTCGCGGATTATATGACTTCGATGAGTTCTTTATCCGCTTTCGTCAGCGGCTCACAGCCATCTTTCGTGACCAATACCGTGTCCTCGATGCGCAGACCGCCCCAGCCTGGAATGTAGACCCCCGGCTCGTCGGTGATCAGCATGTTCTCCTGCAGGATATCGTCACGCTTCAGCGACATGCGCGGATTCTCATGGATCTCAAGGCCCAAGCTGTGACCAAGGCCATGGCCGAAATACTGCTTGAGGTCATAGCGGGCCAGATTGTCCTGTACCGCCATATGGACGGACTTGCCGGAAACGCCCGGCTTGATTTTCGTCAGCGCCAGCTTCTGTGACTCCAGCACAGCCCCATAGATGCGGCGCTGCTTTTCATCTGCATGACCGATGCAGATGGTGCGCGTGATATCCGAATCATAGCCGGCATAGATGGCACCATAGTCCATTGTCAGGAACTCGCCCTCAGCGATGACCTTGTCGGTGGCGATGCCGTGCGGCAGCACGCCGCGGATGCCCGAGGCCATGATGGTCGTGAACGACGGCCCCTCCGAGCCATTTTCGCGCATGCAGTTCTCCAGATGCGCCGCTACCTGCACTTCCGTCATTCCCGGACGCACGTAGGTCAGGATATCCTTGAAGCCGATGTCGGCGATCTCGCAGGCCTTGCGGATATTGGCAATCTCCTCAGCATCCTTGATCTGGCGCAGATCGTCGAGCACCACTGCCGTTGTGAACTCACAGCCGTCCAGCAGCTTGGTCAGCGTGACAAAATCATCATAGATCATGGCATTGCCTTCAAAGCCGATCTTCTTCGCGCCGATTTTCTTGATGCACTCAGCCGTCTTTGCCAGCAGCCCGTTCTCCTGCTCGACGATCGTGAACAGCGGTGCCTGCTGCGCCGCCTGTTCCGTATAGCGGTTGTCGGTGATCAGCATAGCCTCATCGCGCGAAATCACCAGCGTCGTATCGTCGCCGCGGAACCCGCTGAAATAATGCAGGTTCACATACTTCGTCACCACGATAGCATCCAGCTGATGCTCCGACATAAGGGCACGGATAGCCTCTAAACGGCTCTGTTTCATAAAAGGTCAACTCCTGGTTCAGTCTTACATAGGGATATTACTTCTGCAGCTTATAGATGATTGCCTCCAGCGCTGCCATATAGCTCTCGATGCCGAGCCCGCAGATCTGCCCCATAGCCACTGGCGCCAGTACCGACTGATGGCGGAATTCCTCGCGCTTGTGGATATTGGAGATATGTACCTCGATAAGCGGCACATCGATGGCAGCGACAGCATCACGCAGCGCAATGCTATAATGCGTGAACGCCGCGGCATTGAAAATGATGTAATCGTAGTTGTGATTGGCTTCCTGTATCTTGTCGACCAGGCGGCCTTCGTGATTGGACTGGTAGAAATCAATGGCGATGCCTGCCGCTTGCGCGCGCTCTGCCATCATGGTTTCGATATCCTTGAGCGTCGTGCTGCCGTAGATTTCCGGCTCACGCGTGCCCAAAAGGTTGAGATTCGGGCCATTCAGTACGAGAACTTTTGCCATGCATGTTCCTCCCATCAGTAGCGGACGTCAAAGCGTTTTTCATCGGGCACGACGTCGCGCGTTTCCAGCGCAAAGCTCTGCACCCGGATAAAGTAGTTGCCAGCGCGGATGATCTGCTCCAGCTTGTCGATTGCCTCAGCCTCGCCCTGGAGTTCCATCGTGACTGTCCCATCGTCCATGTTCTTCACCCAGCCAGTAATGCCGAGCTCCATAGCATGCTGCTGTACGAACATACGGAAGCCGACACCCTGTACCTGGCCGGCAGCGGTACCAAAATAACGAATAGCCATAATCAACACCACTTTCCCAATTCATTATAAACAACTTCATCCTAATCATAGCACGGTATGATTAGAATTTACAATACAAATCAGAAAATATGATACATCATTTCATTTGTGTAACGTCACGGCGCAGGATCGTATACGGTTCCACCGGCTGCTCCATCTTCATGGACAGCATCATCTGCGGATGCGGCGCAACGTCAATGCTCTCGCCATCAGCATTTTTCATCGCCGTGATTTTCTGGCGGTAAAGCGGTCCCGTCGGTTGGAAGACCTCAATCTCCTGGCCGAGCTTCATGTTGTTCCGCTGCTCGACCACCGCCCAGCCCGTTGCCGCATTATAGGAACGCACCAGCCCGACGAATTCCGAGGTCTGGTCGTACGAGGTCTTGCCATAGATCTGATCGTCAGCGGTCGGCTGATGGTAGTAGAACCCCGTCGTATACGTGCGGTGCGATACCTTCTCCAGCTCATCGAGCCACATCTGCTGCACCTCGAAATGCTCGGGGTCAGCAAAGTACGCGTCGATAGCCAGGCGGTACGCCTTGACGACGCTGGCAGCATAATGGACGCTCTTCATGCGGCCTTCGATTTTGAGGCTGTCCACCCCGCTCTCGATGACATCGCGGATATTCGGCATCAGGCACATATCCTTCGAGTTCATGATATACGTGCCACGTTCATCCTCAGCAATCGGGAAATACTGCCCGGGCCTTGTCTCCTCGACCAGTGCATACTTCCAGCGGCAGGACTGCGCGCAGCTGCCGCGGTTCGAATCGCGGCCCGTGAAGTAGTTCGACAGCAGGCAGCGGCCCGAATACGAGATGCACATGGCACCATGCATGAACATCTCGAGATCCACATCACATTTCTCGCGGATTTCACGGATCTCTGCCAGTGACATCTCGCGAGCCAGCACGACGCGTTTGGCGCCTAGTTTTTTCCAGGCATTCACCGTCGCCCAGTTCGTGTTGTTGGCCTGGGTGCTGATGTGGAGCTCCATCTCCGGGATGAGCTCACGGCACATCATAAACACGCCCAAATCAGCCACAAGCAGGGCATCGACCTTGATCACGTCCAGATACTTCAAGTAATCTGGCAGCCCAACAAGATCGCTGTTGTGCGGAAAGATATTGACCGTCACATAGACCTTGCGCCCCCGCGCATGGGCGAACTCCACCGCCTCCTTGAGCTCCTCGCGCGTGAAATTGCCGCCGAAGGCTCGGAGGCCAAAGGCCTTGCCGCCCAGATAGACGGCATCAGCGCCATAGAGTATCGCCATTTTCAGTTTTTCCAATGTTCCCGCCGGTGCCAAAAGCTCTGGCTTCTTTATCATAAACAGGATTCCTCCTAAATCAATCTATTTTCTGCAGCCGCTGGTAGCGCGTTACCGCCAGGCCATCGCCGTTCTCCAGGATTTCCGTCGCATAGCCCGGCGTCTCCGTCACCACCCGGATGTACTCACGCAATCGCTTGACAATGGTGCGGAAACGGCGCGGCGGCTTTTCTGCCGACCGCACATAGCCGCGGAACAGCACATTGTCTGCCAGGATGACAGCCTCGTCTGCCAGCAGCGGCTCGACCTTGCGCAGATAGTCCAGATACTGGCCCTTGGCCGCATCGATGAACACGAAATCATACGGTGCTGCCTGCGGCGCAGCACTTGTCAGCAGCTCTGCCGCATCGCCGGTGTGGATATGGATGCGCTCTGCGTATATTGACCGGTCAATATATGCCTGAGCAGTCTTTGACCGGTCAGTACTCAGCTCCAATGTCGTGATTGTTACGTCCTCTGCACCATGATGTGCAATCTGCAGGGCGGAATAGCCAATGGCTGTGCCTATCTCAAGGACACGCCGCGGCCGGCACTCCTCCAGCACACGCAAAAAAGCTGCACGTCCCCGCTCGTTGATGATCGGCACATGGTTCTCCTGCGCATATTGTTCCATTTCCGCCAATAAATTTTCTATCGCTTCCAAGATAACTCCTACTGTCTAGTCCCATTGACCGGTCAACGCACCTGATCGACCAGGATCTGATGATCGGCATAATTCGTCGAATAATGGTTGTGGCCCTTGCGGTCGGCTACAAAGTACAGATAATCCGTATCCGCCGGGTAGAGCACCGCCTTGATGGCCGCCATGCCAGGGCTTGCGATCGGTCCCGGCGGCAGGCCGCGGTGCTGGTAGGTATTGTACGGCGACTCGATCTTCGTATCCTTGATGGTCACGTCTTCCTTCGGCGCATCCAGCAGATATTGCAGCGTCGTATCGGACTGCAGCGGCATGCCGAGCTTCAGGCGCTTGAAGAATACTTGGGCGATGATGGGCCGGTCTTCCGCATAAAGCGCCTCTTTCTCCACCAGCGAAGCCAGCGTTATGACCTCAAAGATCGTAAGGTCCATCTCCTCCGCCCGAGCCCTGAGCTTCGGCGTCATCCGCGTGTCGAAGTCCTCAGCCATCATCTTCATGATAGACTCCGGCGTAGCCTCCTCATGGAGCTCATAGGTGTCCGGGAACAGGAAGCCCTCGCAGGCATAACGGATCTCAGGCTTGCGCTCGATGTAGTCATAGGGCGCATACGTCTTGGCCTTGCGCAGGAACTCCTGCTCATCGACCAGGCCTTCATCGGCCAGACGCTTCGCGATCTCCTTGATGCCAAAGCCCTCGGGGATCGTGAACTTCACGACGGCCGTATCGCCCGCCACCAGTTTGTTGAGCACCTCTTCGGCTGACATGTCAGGATGCATGGCATACATGCCCGTCTTGAAGGAGCTGGCCGCATTGCTGGTCTTGACCTTCCACCAGAACGGCCACTTGCTGCTGAGCACGCCGTGCTGCACGAGTTTTTCGCCGATTTCATTGGCCCCCATGCCCGGCTTGACCGACACATAGATCACCTGATCGGCGGACATTGCCGCCCGCGGCGCTGGCTTGCCCTGGAACAAGAGCATGCAGCTTCCCAGCAGCACCACAAGGGCAGCAGCACTCACCACGGCCCAACGTTTCCAGGTCATCCTGTCACTGACCTTCTCCAGTTTATCCGTTACCCAGTCCAAACTCTCCTGATGGTCTGACAGCCACTTTTCGAGGCTTGCCTGCCACGCTTTGAGCTTCTCTCCCACAACAACATCTCCATTCCTTATAAATGCGAAAAAGCTGCCACTCCATCTGGATGGCAGCCCCGCAACAGGATTTACTCCTGCTCTGCTTCGTCAACCAAAGCGTTATAAGCTTCCTGAACCGCCAGAAACTCTTCGTCCGTCGGCTCAATGTATTCCTCTTCGCCATTCTCGTCGACAACGATCTTCGCAATCAGCACATCCTCGTCACCGTCTTCACAGCCGCAGCCGCAGCCATGTTCATGCTCATCGTTGTGCAGGCCGACAAGCAATGCATACTTCTGATCGCCCACCGGGATGATCATCTCTTCTTCGTAGTAGTATTCATTGCCCTGATCGTCCGTCATGACAACCACAACGCCGTCTTCGTTCATGTCTTTCTCTTTATCTGCCATTTGAGTCACCTCTCATAGTAATTTTGTCTAAAAGCATTTTAGCTTATTCCAAGAAAATTTGTCAAGCAAAAGCCGCCATCAGCGCAAGCTGTCCAGATAGCCCTGCAGGATGAAGACCGCCGCCATCTTATCGATGACCTTCTTGCGCTTCTTGCGGGAGACATCGGCTTCGATCAGAGAACGCGTAGCCGCAACAGTCGACAGGCGTTCATCCCAAAACACCACTTCGACGTCCGGATACGTCTCCTTGACCTTGGCCATGAATTCCTTGACGATGCTGCAGCGGTCACCCTCGGTGCCGTCCATGTTCTTGGGCAGCCCCGAAACCAGCGACTTCGTCTCATACTGCTCCATAAGCTCACCCAGTCGCTTCAAATCATCTTCTTCCTTGCGGCGACGGATCGTCTCGACCCCCTGCGCAGTGAGGCCCAAAAGATCGCTCACCGCTATGCCGATTGTACGGTCGCCAATATCCAGCGACATATAACGTTTCATTTACTTATTCTTCTCCAAATACGCTCTTACCAACTCTTCGAGCAGCTCATCACGCTCCAGCTTGCGGATCTGGCTGCGGGCATCGTTATGGCTCGTCACATACGCCGGGTCACCTGACAGCAGGTAGCCGACCAGCTGATTGATAGGATTGTAGCCCTTTTCCTCCATCGCCTGGCAGGCATTGCGGATAATCGTCGCTGCCTTGTTCTCATCATTGCCGAATTTAAACATCATCGTTTCTTCGCTGACCATAGCTGATTCCTCCCGAATATGTTTTCGCTCTATCTATTGTATCATATTCTATCCGCATTTCCTAGAAATATTCTGAAAGACGCCCGTCTCTGCAGAAAAATACCGTCCAGCACAATCTGTGCCAGACGGTGAATAACGGCTTGGTGATTATTTGATCATGTCGTGCTGGATCATGTACTCGGCAATCTGCAGCGCATTGAGGGCTGCACCCTTGCGAATCTGATCCCCGCAGCACCAGAGATTCAGTGCGTTCTCGCAGGAGTAGTCCTTGCGGATACGACCGACTTCTACATCATCCTTGCCCGACGTGAAGAGCGGCATCGGGTATTCCTGCTCATCGGTGTTGTCTTTGACGACTGCACCCGGGAAGGCATCGATAGCCTTGCGCGCTGCCTCGACGCTGACCTCATCCTCGAACTCGATGTTGACCGATTCCGCATGGCTGCGATAGACCGGTACGCGGACCGTCGTTGCCGTCACGCGAATATCCGGATCGTCGAAGATCTTCTTCGTCTCGTTGACCATCTTCATTTCCTCTTTCGTGTAGAGGTTGTCCTGGAAGACGTCAATCTGAGGGATCAGGTTGAAGGCAATCTGATAATGCTTGTTGAGCGCGGCACCCGGCAGGATGTTCGCCGTTACCTCGCGGCCGTTCACGATATCATCGACCTGCTGCTCAAGCTCAGCCATAGCCTCCTTGCCGCCGCCCGAAACAGCCTGATACGTCGATACGACTACACGCTTGATTTTCGAGATATCATAGAGCGGTTTGAGCGCCATGAGCATGATGATCGTCGAGCAGTTCGGGTTGGCGATGATGCCTTTATGCTTGCTGATGGCCTCAGGATTGACCTCCGGTACGACCAGCGGGACTTCCGGATCCATACGGAAAGTACTGGAGTTATCGATGACTACCGCACCGGCCTTGACAGCAGCCGGAGCAAAGACCTTGCTGGCACCGCCGCCAGCAAACAGAGCAATCTGAACATCCTTGAACGAATCTTCCGTTGCCTCTTCCACCGTGTATTCCTTGCCCATGAACTGGAGCTTCTTGCCAGCACTGCGCTTGGAAGCGAGCATCTTGAGGTTGGCGAACGGGAAGTTGCGCTCCTCGATGAGATTGAGGAACTCCTGCCCAACGGCACCCGTGGCACCGAGGATTGCTACATTGTACTTTTTCATATAGATACATCCTTTCGATGATTGATAGCAAATGCTACTCTGTCTAATTAGAACTCCAACAGCTGATCAAGACCGATCGTAAGGCCCGTAAGGGAACGCACCTTCTTGGCCGCCAGGCAGACACCTGGCATGAAGGACTCGCGATTCATGGAATCGTGACGGATTGTCAAGGTCTGGCCCAAGCCGCCAAAGATGACTTCCTGATGGGCCACATAGCCCGGCAAACGGACGCTGTGAATATGCATGCCCTCGTAATCAGCACCACGAGCACCGGCTAGTTTTTCCTTTTCCTCCGGATGCCCCTGCTTATGCGCCTCACGGACTTCGGCAATCATGGCTGCCGTCTGGATGGCCGTACCCGACGGCGCATCGAGCTTATTGTCATGATGCAGCTCGATGATCTCCACCTCAGGCATATACTTGGCGGCCTGCTTGGACAAAACCATCAGCAACACCGCCCCGATGGCAAAGTTCGGGGCGATGAACGCCGGCGTGCCACTCTTCTCTGCCGCCTGCCGGATCTCAGCCTTCTGCTCCTCCGAAAGCCCCGTCGTGCCGACGACTGGCGAGACCTTATGCTCCAGTGCCGTCATGACATTGCCGAAAACGACATCCGGCCGCGTGAAGTCCACCATGACCTCAGGCTTCAGCCGCGTGAGCGCCGCCCCAAGGTCTGTCTCCACCAGGATCCCATTGGCCGGCAGGCCCACCAGCGTGCCGGTATCGGCTCCGCCATGGATGTCACAAGCTCCCACGAGCTGAAGATCCTTATCCTCCTGCACCGCCTTCAGGACAGCCTGTCCCATACGCCCGCAGGCACCATTTACGAATACTGTAGTCAAGCTATGCGCCTCCTAGAATTTTTTACGCACAAAAGATAACTTTATTGTATAGTATGTCCGCCAATTATGTCAAGATGTTCTCGACAAAAAGACGGTAAAATCATCACGTTTCGGTGATATTGAGAAATTGCTGCTGATACTGTAACGCCAAGATCGGCAGGATATCACGCACATCGGCCTGGTTCTCCATCGTCTCGAGCGCCGCCCGGCGCGCCAGCAGCAGGATATCCATATCCTGCAGGACATCGGCGATCTTGAGGTCTGGCAGGCCATGCTGCATCGCACCGAAGAACTGTCCCGGCCCCCGCAGCCGCAGATCTTCCTCAGCCAGTTTGAAACCATCGGTGGTCTCCGCCATGATCTGCAGCCGCTCCTTGGCGTTCTCCGTCTTCATCTCCGAGACGAGGATGCAAAAGGATTGATAGGGCCCGCGGCCAATGCGGCCGCGCAGCTGGTGGAGCTGCGCGAGACCGAAGCGCTCGGCATTCTCGATGACCATGATGCTCGCATTCGGCACATTGACGCCAACCTCGATGACTGTCGTCGACACGAGCAGTTTGATCTTGTCCTCATAGAAGTCCTGCATGACCTGCTCTTTTTCCGCGGCCTTCATCTTGCCATGCACAAGACCGACAGGCACATCACGGAAAATCCCATAGCGCAGCTCGTCATAGATCTCCTCTGCCGACGGCAGCGGGCTGTCCTCATTCATCTCGATCAAGGGACAGACGACATAAGCCTGCCGCCCTGCCTCAAGCTGCGTAAGCACGTATCGGTAGATGAGTTCGCGCCGGTCAGGCTGCCGCACAAAAGTGCGGATTGGCTGGCGCCCGGGCGGCAGCTCCTGGATCAGCGACACATCGAGGTCACCATAGACGGTCAGCGTCATCGTGCGCGGAATCGGCGTCGCGGTCATGACGAGGACATCCGGCATGAGCTCGCCCTTCTTCTCGAGCTCGGCACGCTGGGCAATGCCGAAGCGATGCTGCTCATCGGTAACGACAAGCCCCAGCTTGGCAAAACGCACGCCTTCCTGGATCAGCGCATGGGTACCAATGACGATATCCACCTCATGGGCAGCAATGGCTGCATACATCTCCTCGCGCTTTTTCTTGGTCAGCCTTCCCGACAAAAAGCCAACGCGGACACCGAGCGGCTCAAGCTGCGCCTTGAAGCCTTCGTGATGCTGGCTGGCCAGGATCTCTGTCGGCGCCATGAGCGCCCCCTGATAGCCATTTTCCACCGTCTTCACCAGCGCCAGCATGGCAATGACCGTCTTGCCCGAGCCTACATCGCCCTGCACCAGGCGCCGCATCGGCACCGGGCTTTCCATGTCCCGGCAGATTTCCCGCCAGACTTTCGACTGGTCATTGGTCAGCTGGAACGGCAGGCCCGCTTCGAGACGATGCACGAGCTCACTCGAAAGCAGATGGCGGATTCCCTTTTTCTTTTCCCGCGACTGCCGTTTGAGGATCAGCAGGCCGCATTGGATCAGATATAGCTCCTCAAAAGCCAGCCGATTGCGGGCCGCCTTGAGCTCGGCAAAATCCGCGGGGAAATGGATTTTCTGCAGGGCCTCACGGCGTCCCTGCAGCTGGTAGCGCGTGCGGATGTCCGCAGGTATGACCTCAGGCAGCTCAAGCTCCTCCTGCAGGAGCCCGGCCATGGTCTTGCGGAAGAATTTCTGATTGAGCCGTTCCGTTGCCGGATAGACTGGCAGGATGCCGCACATTTCCTCCGGCGTATCCTCGTCGTCCAGGATCTGGAAGCCGCTGAGCTGGCTCATGGCGAACTGGCCGCGGCCGCCATAAGCATATTCGGCCTTGCCGGTCACAAACACACGCCTTCCCGTCTGCAGCTGTTTCTTCAGATATTTCTGGTTGAACCAGGTCACCTGCAGGAAAGCGCTGCCATCGCCGATGAGTGCCGTGAGGATCGTCATGCCGCGCCGCCCCGCCTGGCGCTCACTCACGTTCATGATAACGCCGGAAACCGTCGCCCGCTCTCCCGGCTTCAGCTCCGCGATCCTGGTCAGCACGCTCTGATCCTCATAGGTACGCGGGAACCAGGTCAAAAGATCATAGACCGTGCGGATGCCCATGCGGTTGAGCTCTGCCTTTTTCTTCGGGCCAACGCCCTTGACATATTGGATTGAATCTCGTAACTTCACTCGCCATCACCTAAAACATTCGTTTGTTCCCTATCATTTTAGCAAATTACGCCCAGCCCTTCAATGGCAAAACCTGCCGGATACCTTGCCATCCCTGCTGCTACTATTTATAATAGACAAGTCAGGAGGGATTCGATTGATCAAACTAATTGCAACCGATATGGATGGCACGCTGCTCGACGGCAACCATCGGATATCGTCTGAAAACATTGCCGCCATCCGTCAGGCGCAGGCCGCCGGCGTCCGCTTTGTCATCGCCACGGGCCGCATCATGGCTGACGTCCGTGCCTTCATCGAAAGCTACGACCTGCATCCCTGCTATCTTACCATGAATGGTGCCGAGCTCCATGATGAGCAGCATCAGCTGCTGCATGCCGCCTACATCGATCATACGCGCAGCCGCAAGATCTACGAGACCATCGAAAGCTTCCACCGCTTCAACCTGGAAATCTACACCGACCAAGGCCATTACAGTGCCAACTCCCGCCTGCGGACCTATCGCGGCCTGCTCGACCGCATGCGCGAAGTGCGCCCCGGCACGACTTTCTTCAAGAACTTCTACTGGGCACTTCGCAATCCCCACTTCCGCAAGCTGCAATACATCCACGACCTCGAAGCCTTCTGGCAGAGCGATATCCACATCGCCAAGTTCATCACCTTCAGCCAGAAGCCTGAGCTGCTCGCAGCACTCAGCGACAAGCTCAGGCAGGAAGTCCCGGGACTGGCACTTTCAGCCAGCTTCCGCACCAACATCGAAATCAACGACGCCAAGGCCACCAAGGGCAATACGCTACGCGTACTGACCCAACGGCTCGGCATCCGCGAAGACGAAGTCCTCGTGCTCGGCGACGGCACCAATGACCTTTCGATGTTCGAGGCCTTCCCCACCCATGCCACTGCCATGGAAAACAGCGTACCTGCGCTGAAAGAAAAAGCTGCGCACATCACGGCCGACAACCTGCACCACGGTGTTGCCCAGGCCATAAAGCAATATCTATGAAACAAAAAGCTCACCACGCACAATGCGGTGGTGAGCTTTTTTTGCTCAGTAGTTGAACTTAGCCTCAAACATGCGATGCCACGGCAGCGTGACCCGAAGGTTTTCCAAAGCAGCATAGGGAGGCAGGTTCGTGACCGCAAACTCGCGCATCAGCGTATTGATGCGGTTCACGATGCCCGTCTCATAGCTTCCCATATTGCTGTATACATCCCAGCGGCGGAAGCCGGCGATGCTGGCCGCCATCTTTGTGCGGACGTTGGCCTGATAGCCCCAATCATCCAGATAGCGTTTGGTCAGCAGGTTGTCACAGGCATCATCCGGCATCCGGCCCGAAAGGAGCCCCGTCGCGATGACAAAGCCCGTGCTGTTCGTCGGCGTATTCCAGCCCGCATAGGCACGGATCTTATAGAGGAGGCCGCCAGCCTGCAGGGATTTGAGCAGCGCGTTATCGGCACCATTGGCAAAGGCAATGTCTGCAATGCCCACAGCCTTGCCCGCAGCTACATAATCGTTGACCTGCTGCGTGAAATACTTCGTGGTGCCGCGATTCACACCATTGTTGGCCAGATTCCCCTTGGCCGCCGTCACAAGGTTCGCCTCACCGGTACGTCCATCCTCATTCGTATTGACCAGCAGCACGAAATCTGCGCGCTCCGGCGTATTCACGACCAGACCGCCAGCTGTGCGCACCGAAGCGCGGATGGTAGCATCGATGCGCGTGTCCGAATACCCCGGCACCGTATCCGCACCTTTGCCCTTGTTGTACTGGACATAGATGAACGGGATCTCCTTCTCCGCATCATTGACTGCGCGGCTGAGCAACAGCGCGCCAAACTCATCGATACCAGCCAGCACCTGATAGCGCGTATCTGGCAGCCCTTTACCATAATCCTCCATCAGAAGGCCTTCGTGGTGGGTCTGCGAATACGGCGCGTTGTCATCCTTGCCGACTACCAGATAATCGATGACACCTTGACGTGTCAGATCGACCAGCTGCTCGCTGACCTTGACGTTCTTGGCACGGCGCGCGCGCCAATCCTGCCAGACTTCCTGTGGCACGGCCTGCTCATGCTGCGCCATGGCCTGCTCCTCTGCTGCAGTGAGCCCCTGCAGCGACTTCTTATCAGCCAGAGCCGAGTACTGGAAGATATCCGCACCATACGGCTGATAATATGCTGGCTCCGCATTGCCCGAATACATGCCGCTCTTCGGCGTGCGCATGATGGAATCAAACACATAGAGCTTGAGACGCGGATTCTCCTGCCGCAGCTGGGCAAATTCCTGCACACGCGCGGCCAGCGTCTGTTCCTCAAGCTCATGCTTCCGCGACGGCACCAGGCCGCCATAGACCATCGAGTCTGAGGAGAACATGGCGGCATCAGCGCCGCGGACATTCTCCTTCGCCCACTGCCAAAGCTTATCCGGATCGCCTGGCTTATCCACGCCACCGCTCAAGAGCTCCTGAGGCGGTATGACAACCTCATAGCCCGCAGCCCGTGCGACATCAGCCGTATCCTCACAGGAAATCGGCCGGTTGTCGTGGGGGATGAAAACGAGCCGCCCCTTGCCAGCAGCCGCAGCGCCGCTCAGTGAACAAGCCTGCAGCGCCGTGATGAGCAGTCCGCTCAGCATCATAGCCTTGATTTTCATCGAATCACTCCCTTTTCTATCCATACTATTCTTATTATACAGCAAGAATTTTAAAAATACCTAAAAAAGAGGAACCTCGCTCAGAGGTTCCTCCCATAGGTGAAGATATATCCGTGTCAGCGAATGAATCAGAGCTGCGGGCCTGCAGCGACAAGAGCCTTGCCTGCTTCGTTCGTCGTGTATTTATCGAAGTTCTTGATGAACATCGATGCCAGTTCTTTGGCTTTCTTTTCCCACTCAGCCGGATCAGCATACGTGTTTTTCGGATCGAGGATATTCGTATCTACGCCCTCAAGCTCCGTCGGAACCTCAAGACCGAAGAACGGAATCTTCTTCGTCGGCGCATTGGCGATAGCACCGCTATGGATGGCATCAATGATACCACGCGTATCCTTGATGGAGATGCGCTTGCCCGTGCCATTCCAGCCCGTGTTGACGAGATATGCCTTCGTGCCATTGGCTTTGACGCGTTTTACGAGCTCCTGTGCATACTTCGTCGGATGGAGTTCGAGGAATGCCTGGCCGAAGCAAGCCGAGAACGTCGGGGTCGGCTCCGTGATGCCGCGCTCCGTACCAGCAAGTTTTGCCGTGAAACCGGACAGGAAGTAATACTGCATCTGCTCCGGCGTCAGGATGGAAACCGGCGGCAGGACACCAAAGGCATCAGCCGAAAGGAAGATGACGCTCTTGGCAGCCGGTGCAGCGCTGCGATCGTTGACAAAGCCTTTGACCGTTCCTTTGATATGGTCGATAGGATACGATACACGCGTGTTCTCCGTGATGCTCTTATCCGCAAAGTCAATCTTGCCTTTTTCGTCAAGGACAACGTTCTCAAGCAGTGCATTGCGCTTGATTGCGCCATAGATGTCCGGCTCCGACTCCATATCGAGGTTGATGACCTTTGCATAGCAGCCACCCTCGAAGTTGAAGATACCCTCATCGTCCCAGCCGTGCTCATCGTCACCGATCAGCAGGCGTTTCGGGTCCGTGGAGAGCGTCGTCTTGCCCGTGCCCGAGAGGCCGAAGAAGATAGCCGTGTTCTTGCCTTCCTTATCCGTGTTTGCCGAGCAATGCATAGCAGCAATGCCCTTGAGCGGCAGGAAGTAGTTCATCATGGAGAACATGCCCTTCTTCATCTCACCGCCATACCAGGTGTTGATGATGACCTGCTCGCGGCTCGTCAGATTGAAGACAACAGCCGTATCGGAATGGAGGCCAAGCTCCTTGAAGTTCTCGACTTTTGCCTTGGAAGCGTTGTAAACCGTGAAGTCCGGCTTGAAGTTTGCCAGCTCCTCTTCCGTCGGTTTTACGAACATGTTCGTAACGAAGTGAGCCTGCCAAGCAACCTCAACGATGAAGCGAACAGCCATGCGCGTGTCTTTGTTGGCACCGCAGAACGCATCGACAACGTAGAGTTTCTTGTTGGAGAGCTCTTTCTTGGCAATCTCCTTGCAAGCTTCCCAAGCTTCTTTCGTCGCACGGTGGTTATCGTTATGATAAGCCTCAGAATCCCACCAAACGGTGTCATGGGAGGTCTCATCATCGACGATGAATTTATCTTTTGGGGAACGGCCCGTGAAGATACCCGTCTTGACGTTTACAGCTCCGAGCTCCGAAATCTGGCCGATTTCAAAACCAGTCAGACCTTCTTTGGTCTCTTCCTCGAACAACGTCTTATACGAAGGGTTGTGAAGAATTTCCGTCGTGCCCGTGATTCCATACTGAGTAAGATCGATGTTTGCCATTTTACATTCAACCTCTTTCATAAAATGTATTAACTGTTGATAAGGTTTTCACACTTCACTTTCCTTACCACGAATATTATATTAGCTTATTTTTCCATAAATGTCAACTATTTGCATGGTAAAATTTTAAAAATGGCATTTATCGAAATTGTTTGTCAACAAAATAAAACAAATGAAAAACGCAGTACGGATTCATATTGTTCCTACTGCGTTTTTCGCATTGCTATTCTCTTATCATGCCTCAGCGAAGGCCAGCACTGCCTGGCGCATGCCCTCGCATGCACAGACACCATCATGGCGCTGCGCCTTAGTGCGCAGCGAGGCAAGTCCCTGCGGCGTCGGATCATCGTTGAGTTCCTGGAGCCTATCCAGCATCGCAAACTCATCAAGGCCAGCAGTATCCACGCCCAGTGCCTCGAGCACACTGCCATTGAATTTATAGGGGCTTGCGGTCGAAGCGATGACCATATAGCGGTCATCCCCCGTCGCCTGCTGATAGTTTTCCGCTACCTTCCAAGCCACGGCCGTATGCGTATCCGGCACATAATGTTTGTCCTTATAGACGCGGCCAATGAGTTCCTTGGTATCTGCATCACTTGTCCAGTCAGCCCAGAAGGTCTGCTGGATCTTCTGCAGCAGCTCTGCGCCGATATCATAGCGGCCCGTTGCCGAGAGCTCCTGCATCCAGCCGGCAACCCTGGCCGTATCGCCAGTCATATGATAGAGCAGACGCTCGAGGTTACTCGAAATCAGGATATCCATCGACGGCGTAATCGTCTTGTAGAAATCGCGGTTGCGGTCATAGACACCGGTGCGCAGGAAATCTGTCAGGACGTTGTTCGCATTCGAGGCACAAATCAGCTTATGGACCGGCAGCCCCATGCACTTGGCATAGAAGCCTGCCAGGATATCGCCGAAGTTGCCTGTCGGCACCGTGAAGTTGATTTCATCCCCCGCCTCGATCTTGCCTGCCTTGACAAGATCTGCGTAGGCACTGAAATAGTAGACGATCTGCGGCACAAGACGGCCCCAATTGATGGAGTTGGCCGAGGAAAGTTTGACACCTTTCTTCCCGAGCTCCTCGTTGAAGGCCTTGTCGCCGAAGATGCTCTTGACGCCGCTCTGGGCATCATCGAAATTGCCGCGTACCGCCGTGACATTGACATTCGCCCCTTCCTGCGTGAGCATCTGGAGCTGCTGGATACGGCTGACACCGCCCTCGGGATAGAATACCATGATCTTTATCTGGTCAACATCGCAGAACCCCTCAAGCGCTGCCTTGCCCGTGTCGCCAGAGGTCGCCACAAGGATCAATACCTTATCCTGCTCGCCAGTCTTCTTGAGGGCCGTGCTCATGAGCTGCGGCAAAAGCTGCAGGGCCATGTCCTTGAACGCACTCGTCGGGCCATGCCAAAGCTCCAGCACCCCCAGATCATCGAACACCTTGACCGGGGCACGCATGGCTGCATCGAATTTGTTGCTGCCATAGGCACGCGCCACACAGCCCTTGACTTCATCCGCCGTATAATCCGTAAGGAACAGTCCCAGCACTTTGGCCGCGCGCTCTTCATAGCTTAGCTCACCCAGCGATGCGATAAACGCAGCATCAACCTTCGGCATGCTATCGGGCACGAACAAGCCGCCATCCGCTGCGAGTCCCTGGATAATGGCCTGCGCCGAGTCAAGTTTCACGCCATTGCCTCTCGTGCTGCTATATTTCAAATCAACCGCCTCTTTCTTTTCCATACTATTATAAACTGCTCATCTTTTGCGCCTGACATACGCCAGAAATTGGTTCTAGACTGTATTCGAGGTTTATTATATCATATATGAAAGGCGAATCCTATAGAAAATATAAGATTGTCGGCTGAGAAAATACGTTTTTCTCGATATTTTTACATTATATTTTAAAATTACATGATTTATATCATATTATGTAATTTATTAAGGAGTGTTTTACCCTTGTTGAAAATTGCTATGGGCCAGATGGAAGTCATCCCGGGCCATCCTGACCAGAACACCGCCAAAATCCTTGCCATGATCGCTGAAGCCAAAGAACAAGGCGCTGATATCGTCATCTTCCCGGAGATGGCTGTACCCGGCTACCTGCTCGGCGACACCTGGGAGCAGTCCTCGTTCCTCAAGGATTGCGAAAGCTATGGCCAGGATATCATCGCTGCCTCGGCGGGCATCACGGTCATCTTCGGCAACATCGCAGTTGACTGGTCAAAAAAGAACAACGACGGCCGCGTCCGCAAATACAACGCCCTGTTCACAGCGCAGGACGGCAAGCTCATCCAGCCTGACAACATGCCGTATCAATACGTCATCAAGACCCTGATGCCCAACTACCGGGAGTTTGACGATACCCGTCACTTCTTCAGCCTGCAGAAGCTCGCCCGCGAGCTCGGCACCACGCCAGACCAGCTGCTCTCGCCAGTGACCGTCAAAGTCAAGGGCCAGCACTACCGCATCGGCTGCCTGCTCTGCGAAGATGGCTGGGGCGATAACTACGAGCTGGAACCATTTACGCTGCTTGGCCGCCACAAGCCTGACTTCTTTGTCAACATCTCGGCCTCGCCCTATACCCTCGGCAAGAACGACAAGCGCAATCGCGTTTTCGGGGCACAGGCCCAGCAGGCCGGGGTCCCGCTCTTCTATGTCAATGCCATCGGCCTGCAGAACAACGGCAAGACCATCTACACCTTTGACGGGTCAAGTACGGCGTACAACGCCCAGGGCCATGTCGTTGCCGTCGCACCAGAATACCAGGAAAACCTGGCCCTTATCGATATGGGGCAGATTGACAAGTCAAAGCCAGTTGACAAGTCAACGGAAAAAGACATCGCGCATATCTATCGCGCTCTCCACTACGGCGTCAAACGCTTCCTTGAAAACATCCATATGAAAAAAGTCGTCATCGGCATCTCGGGCGGCATCGACTCAGCGGTCGCCGCTGCCCTCTACGCCAAGATCATCGGCCCCGAGAACCTGCTGCTCGTCAACATGCCGAGTGTCTTCAACTCCGCGACCACCAAGGGACTCTCCCAGCAGCTTGCCCACAATCTCGGCTGCCAGTATATGATCGTCCCGATCCAGCAATCCGTCGACCACACGGTTGACCAGCTCGAGCACACGCCGATGACATATCTGGCCGACGACAGCATCAGCAATCTCACCGTTTCTTCGTTTGTCACCGAAAACATCCAGGCGCGCGACCGCAGCGCCCGCGTGCTCGCCGGTGCCGCAGCAGCCTTCGGCGGCGGCTTCACCTGCAATGCCAACAAAGCCGAAACCACCGTCGGCTACTCGACGCTCTACGGCGACCAGTCGGGCTTCCTCGCTGCACTGGCTGACCTCTGGAAACATCAGGTCTACGCACTGGCCTACTATATGAACGAAGAAGTCTATGGCCGCGAAGTCGTGCCCCAAGGCATCATCGACATCGTGCCCAGCGCAGAGCTCTCCAGTGCCCAGAACGTCGACGAGGGCAAGGGCGACCCCATCAAATATCCCTACCACGACTACCTGTTCCGCTCATTCATCGAGCGCTGGGAAAAAGCTGCGCCCCAGGACATCCTCGAATGGTATGCGGCCGGTACCGTCGAAGAGAACCTCGGCTGCGCCCCTGGCCTTGTCGCTAAGTACTTCCCTACGGCTGCCGATTTCATCGCGGATCTGGAACGCTGGTGGAATCTCTTCTGCGGCATGGCAATCGCCAAACGCATCCAGGCCCCGCCAATCCTGGCCGTCAGCCGCCGCGCCTATGGCTTCGATCATCGCGAAGCCCAGAACGGCCCCTACTACACGCGCCGCTATCGCGAGCTCAAAGCGCAGCTGCTTGAGCGCTGACTAACATACAACAACCGAAAAAGCCACGGGCTGGTGTGCTCCCCGTCAAGTGGAC
>NZ_VTOZ01000039.1:0-26124 GCF_008271345.1 Pseudoselenomonas caprae | reverse complement strand
ATACATCGCTAAAGCGAGCCAGTCGGCTCGCTTTTTTGTTTCGGAGTATTTTGCCTATGAAAAAAGCCCTCCCGCAGGAGAGCTTTTTTTCATTACTGATGATTGCGACGTGCCAGGGCACGGATGACCTTGGCGCCCGTATTGTGGATCTTGCGCAACGGCGCGACTTTTGTTGTGACTTTGGGTTTGATTTCCTTAGCGACGCCGAAGTTGCCGCGCTTGAGGACTGTCGTCTTGGTCTTGTCCGGCTTGAAGAAGTTGCGGATCTCTTGAGCTACCATATCCGGCTCAGCATCCTCGTGACAGAGGAACACATCGAGGGCAACGTACTTCAGATCCATATAGATGTGAAGGGAAAGATGGCCGTCGGCCAGTAAGGCAAAGATGACATAATGATCATCGGCAAGCTGCTGGACATTCAGATTGACAAGCTGATGACCGATACGCGTCAGCGCATCGGTCAGATTCTCTTGAATAAGTTCTATGTCAGTGAGTTTATTGTTTTTGCAGTTGAATAAATCGGCCGTTAAATGACGGGCTAATATTTTCACTATTTCTTACGCTCCTTTTAATATGCTAGGATGACGATAAAACATATACACTATATTATAGTTGATTGCAGGGGATGGCGTCAAGAGGGCGCCTGTTTACCTGCTCTAACGGAAATCATAGTCGTCTTGATGAGAATTACGTTCCAACGGGTAATCCAGTTCGATGGTGTGAAGAACCAGTACGAAGTCAGGATGCGTCTCATTGATATATCTGCGGATACTCCCTTTGAACCAGCGGGGATCGATGATATCCATCTGCCTTACGCAGAGAGCCAGAAAGGGAGCTACACTGTTGGCAAAGGAGTCCTTGACCATGAGAATTTTAACATCTGCCACTTCAGGCGCAAAGTTCTCGATACGAATCAGGGAGCAATCGGCATAGTTGTAAGCCGCATAGGGATTGGAACCGTAAAAATCTTTATGCTCCAGTTCGTGCATGTCGTAGGTGATAGAAAAATCCCCATAAGTATCAATGCCCAGTCCGGGAATTTCGTAATGCAGGCAGGTGGGGAAAAGGGGATAAAGAAGCATAAAATCGTCGGGTTTAGCCAAAACGGTGGTCATCCGCTTACCCTGGCTGCCCAGGAAGTAAGCCGGATAATGTTCCTGCCGATAGCTGGCCAAAGACAGCCGGTCTTGAGGGAAAGGGATATCACCTGCAGTTTCCAGCCATCGGGCGATATGCGTAGCGGCCCAGAGACCAGTAGTTGGCAGCCAATGATGGTCTGTCCGGAAGAATAACTGATGGTAAGGTGTGTCAGGAAAATCCTTGTGCATGTATGGATACAGGTCAAGGGTGGCGATACCGCGCGCCTGCAATCCCTGCAGCATTGCATCTTTTTTTTGCAGACTGAAATCCAGCTGGCCGATGAAAGTGCTATCTGTTGCCGTGTCTAGGGCAGGCGGATTGGGAACGAACAGGAATTTTGCGCCCTGCTGCTTACAAAAATCAGCTAAGGAAGCTGTTTCGTTAATGTACTCCTGAATGTCAAAGGGCAGGGTGGGGAAAAAGAGCCAGCCATCGGCCAGCACCTGTACGCTGCCGATGGTCAGCGGACGGATATTCCAGCCAATGAGCTGGTCATAGCGCCGGCCAGTTTCTACGATGTTCGTGTAACCGGGGAAATAAGTTTCGCTCCAGCTGGCAATGCGGGCCTGTTCTTCCCGTATTTTGTTTTCCTGCTGACGTATTTCTGTCAGTAAGGAGCGCTCTGGCTGTGGTTCAAGGAAAGGATAGAGACCAGCCCAGTCAATATCTTTTTCCCGAGGATGGATACGTTCGGGCAGACGCCAATTATCCCAAAGAACCAGCCTGGTCAGCGCGTTGTCCCATTTACAGTGGTCAATCAGAACTACCACGGTAAACCAGCGGATAAATATCATGGCAAAAGCCAGCACTAAAAGCCCGGCGCAAAAACGCATCATATAGTCACGAATGCTCATAGCTATACCTCAAAAGTTAAAATAGATAAAGGGATTATAATTCCCCGCTACAGTAGCAATAAGGGAAAGCAGAAAGAGAATCGTAGCCAGACAAGGCTCGGCCACTGAGTGCCAACAGCGCCAGCGCGCAGCAAGCCAAGGATAGAGGGGAAGAGAAAAAGCCAGCCCCATAAGCCAGATCAGCCAGCCGCTAGTGAGAAAATGTACAGCCCGTTCATCAAAGAGCGGATTACCGGCCTGTCCCCACATCATGCTTAGATAAGACAGGCTTTGTCCAAGATCAGGAAACTGGAATATCACCCAGGCAGTAATGACAGCCAGCAACGTGTAGAGATGACCGAAAATACCAATGTGATCAGTAAAGCTGGTAAACTTTTCCAGAATCAGCAACAGGAAATAAATCAGTCCCCAAACTAAAAAGGTCCAATTGGCGCCATGCCAGAAGCCTGTCAGCGACCAAACGATAAAGAGGTTTAAGGCCAGACGTCCACGGTTGCACCGGCTGCCGCCGAGCGGAATATAGACATAGTCCCGGAACCAGGAGGACAGAGAGATATGCCAGCGGCGCCAAAATTCCGTTACACTGCGGGAAATATAGGGATAGTTGAAATTTTCCCGGAAATGGAAGCCAAACATTTGCCCCAGTCCGATGGCCATATCCGAGTAGCCGGAGAAGTCAAAGTAAATCTGAAGCGTGTAAGCGATAGCACCGAGCCAGGCTGCTGATACGGAAAGGGGCTCCTGTCCTGCTATGAAGCGGCTGTTCATAGCAATGACTGCCAGGTAATTGGCCAGCAGTACTTTTTTGGCTAAACCGTAACTGAAGCGTATCATGCCGGCGGTGAAATCCTGCCGGGTTTCCTGGCGGCTCACGATTTCCCGTTCAATGTCAGCATAACGCACAATCGGGCCGGCAATAAGCTGAGGAAACAAAGCAATGTAGAGGCCGACATGCAGCACATTACGCTGGGCCTGAGCCTTCCCGTAATAGATATCGAGAAGATAGGAAAGAAGCTGGAAGGTAAAGAAAGAAATTCCAATGGGCAGGGCCAGCTGGATCGCAGAAAAATCTTTTTGCAGCAAAAGTCCCAGCTGAGTGGCCGCAAAGGTAAGATACTTAAAGACGAACAGCATGCTCAAATGAAAGGCGGCGCCAAGAGAAAGCCATAGCTTGCGTTTCCTTGGCGTAGCTGCTGCTGTCATCCGGAGGCCAACCTGCCAGCCGGCGATGATGGAAATAAGCATCAACCAGATAAAGAAAGGCTCACCCCAGCCGTAAAAAAGAAGGCTGGCGATGAGCAATAATACATTGCGGAATTTCCGGCTTTGGCAAAATGGATTGTAGTAAAGCAGAAGTATCATTGGCAGGAATATAAACAAGAATATATTGGAAGAAAAAACCATGAAGCTTCCTCCTTCGCATATTACGTTGCATGAAAGAATCATTGGTTATGTTCTACAAAAAATAGAGAAAATCCTGCCCTGGTTTTGCAAGTGGAACCTCGTGCTGCTTTATGTTTGTGTCCAGTCTGTTAAATGGTTTGCTTGCGTGCTTTCCAGGCCAGAGCGATAAAGCATAGGAAGGCAAGCGTAAAGGCAACGAAGCTGGTAGTTTGCGCACTGGTCATAAAGGCAAGTGTCTTTTCGGCATAATCGCCGCGGAGAAATTCAAGACCGAAGCGGGCTGCACTGTAGAGCATGACATAGAGGGCAAAGCACTGCCCTTTGACGTGTTTGGTACAGCGATACATGAGCAGCAGGGCGAAGATGACGACGTCGAGCTGTCCCTCCCAGATCTCGGCGGGCCAGAGTGGCTGTGTGCCATAGGTATGGGCAGCCAGTGTCGTGGCAGGATAAACAATGCCAAAGGAGCTGCCAGTCGGTGCGCCGAAGGCATCACCGTTCAAGAGATTGGCACAGCGTCCCAAAGCCTGGCCGAGGATGATGGCTGGAGCTAATACGTCCATGAGATGAAGGGTGTCCAGTTTGTGATGACGGCAGTAAAGGATGCCGGCGATCACGCCGAGGGTAACGCCGCCTTGGATGGCCATGCCGCCCTGCCAGACGTTGAACAGTTCGGTCAGGTGATGGCTGTAGTAATTCCAGTCAAAAAAGAAAACGTCCCAGAGACGGGCACCGACCAAGCCGGCAATGCCACAGTATATACCCATGTCGACAATGTGTTTTTCATAGCCGCAGCGTTCCTGTTTCGCAAGGAAGTAGCCGACGCCAGTCGCCAGGATGATGGAGAGCGACAGGACAAGCCCGTAAGCGCGGACCGGAAAGTCGCCGATGAAGAATAGATATTGATGCATATAGGCCTCCCAGGGATCAGCAGCTGCCAGGCAGCTGGATAGTTATTGTCGAAACACTGTTAATTATAGCTTAGGTGCACTTAAATTTGAAGGAAAGGTTTTTGAAAAAAGAATTGAATTATGTCTTTCCATATGGTACAATAAGTGCTGTTAACATGTAAATGCGTGGATGAAGAGAGTACATCTTCAGCGAAAGTTCAAGCGAACCGGGGCAGGTGCGAGCCGGAAGCGAGTAGCGAGGGTAGAAAATCACTTCGGAGCAGCAGGCTGAAAGAATGCGAGTAGGCCGGGCCGGTATTCCCCGTTACGGAATAGCGTATGATGGTACGTGAAAAATAGGTGGTTTTAGTGTAGGTAATACAGCCTGCATCCTGTTTTGGGATGCAGGCTTTTTCTATTAGGAGGAGGAATCCGCTTTGTACAGTAAGGTAGACACCAACCTGAACTTCGTGGAACGCGAGCAGGAAGTCCTGAAGTTCTGGAAAGACAACAACATCGCCCAGAAAGCTATCGATCAGCGTGAAGGCTGCGATACGTTCACGTTCTATGACGGCCCGCCGACGGCTAACGGCAAGCCGCATATCGGTCACGTCCTGACGCGTGTCATCAAGGATATGCTGCCGCGTTTCCAGTCCATGAAAGGCAAGAAAGTTCTGCGCAAAGCGGGCTGGGATACCCATGGCCTGCCGGTTGAGCTCGAGGTCGAGAAGGCTGTCGGCATCAACGGCAAGGAGCAGATCGAGGAGTACGGCATCGAGCCGTTCATCAAGAAGTGCCGTGAATCGGTTTGGAAGTACAAGGGCATGTGGGAAGAATTCTCCGATGTCGTTGGTTTCTGGGCCGATATGGATAATCCATACATCACGTATGAAAATAACTTCATCGAGTCTGAGTGGTGGGCACTCAAGGAAATCTGGAACAAGGGCCTCCTGTATAAAGGGTATAAGGTTGTTCCTTATTGCCCGCGCTGCGGCACACCGCTGTCTAGCCACGAGGTTGCACAGGGCTATAAGGATGTCACCGAGCGTTCGGCGATGGTTACGTTCAAGGTCAAGGATGAGGAGAATACGTTCTTCCTGGCTTGGACGACGACGCCGTGGACACTGCCTTCCAACTTGGCATTGTGCGTCAATCCGGATGTCGATTATGTAAAACTCCGTGTCAATGGTAAAATCTACATCCTTGCGGAGGCGCTCGTAGAAAAAGTATTTGAAGATGTTGAGGGCGAGCGTGAGGTTCTCGAGAAGTTCAAAGGGCAAGCTCTCGAGGGACGTGCTTATGAGCCGCTGTATCCCTTTGCCAATGCTGCGGTTGCCAAACAGCCGGGCAAGAAGGCACATATCGTGACCTGCGATGATTATGTCACCACCGAAGATGGTACGGGTATCGTTCATCTGGCTCCGGCCTTTGGTGAAGACGATAACCGCGTCTGCCAGAAATACAACATCGCTTTCGTCAACCTCGTCAATAGCAAGGGCGAACTTACGGAGGAGACGGACTGGGCTGGCGTATTCGTCAAGAAGGCGGACCCGATGATCTTGGAGGATCTGGAGAAGAAGGGGCTGCTCTTCAAGGCACCGGAATTCACCCACAGTTATCCGCACTGCTGGCGCTGCGATACGCCGCTGCTTTACTACGCGCGTTCGACCTGGTTCATCAAGATGACCGATGTCAAAGACGAACTCGTCGCCAACAACAACACGGTCAACTGGATCCCGAAATCCATCGGCAAGGGCCGTTTCGGCGACTGGCTCGAGCATGTACAGGATTGGGGCCTGTCCCGCAACCGCTATTGGGGTACGCCGCTGCCGGTCTGGGAGTGCGAATGCGGCCATCAGCATACGATCGGTTCCATCGAGGAGCTCAAGTCCATGTCGGACAACTGCCCCGAGGAAATCGAGCTCCATCGTCCGTTCATCGATAAGGTAACCATCAAATGCCCGCAGTGCGGCAAGGAGATGCATCGCGTCTCCGAGGTCATCGACTGCTGGTTCGACTCGGGGTCGATGCCCTTTGCCCAGTGGCATTATCCGTTCGAGAACAAGGACATCTTCGAGAAGCGCTTCCCGGCGGACTTCATCTCTGAGGCTGTTGACCAGACCCGCGGCTGGTTCTACTCGCTGATGGCTATCTCGACGCTGCTGTTCCACAAGGCACCGTACAAGAATGTCATCGTCCTTGGTCATGTCCAGGATAAGGATGGCCGCAAGATGAGCAAGTCGAAGGGCAATGCCGTCGATCCGATGGATGCACTGCGCCAGCATGGTGCCGATGCCATCCGCTGGTATTTCTATGAGAACAGTGCTCCGTGGCTTCCGAACCGCTTCCATGATGATGCGGTGCAGGAAGGCCAGCGCAAATTCATGGGCACGCTCTGGAATACCTATGCTTTCTTCGTGCTCTATGCGAATATCGACCAGTTCGATGCAACGAAGTACACGCTGGACTACGATAAGCTCAGCGTCATGGACAAGTGGGTACTGTCGCGCCTCAACACGATGGTCAAGGAAGTCGACAACGACCTGTCCAATTACCGCGTAACCGAGGCCGCCAAGGCTCTGCAGGATTTTGTCGACCAGCTTTCCAACTGGTATGTCCGCGGCAGCCGCAGCCGTTTCTGGGCTAAGGGCATGGAGCAGGACAAGATCAATGCCTATATGACGCTCTGGACGGCGCTGGTCACGACGGCCAAGACGGCAGCACCGATGGTTCCGTTCATCACGGAGTCCATCTATCGCAACCTCGTTTGCAGCATCGACAAGCAGGCACCGGAGTCCGTGCATCTGGCTGATTTCCCGGCAGTCAACGAGGCCTGGATCGATGAAGAGCTCGAGGCCAACATGGAACTCGTACTCGAGATCGTCGTGCTCGGCCGCGCATCGCGCAATGAGACGAACATCAAGAACCGCCAGCCGGTTGCCAATATGTTTGTCCATGCTGGCCGTGAGCTGCCGGAGTTCTTCAAGAAGATTGTCGAAGATGAGCTCAATGTCAAGGCTGTGACCTTCAAAGACGATATGGAAGAATATCTCACCTACAGCTTCAAGCCGCAGTTCCGTGTACTCGGGCCGAAAGTCGGCAAGCAGATCGGCGAGATCAAGGCAGCCCTTGGCAAACTCAATGGTTCCAAGGCTAAGGCTGAGCTTGACAGCACGGGGACGCTCAAACTGTCGCTTGCTAGCGGCGAGGTCACGCTGACGCCGGAGGACGTCGAGGTCTCGATGGCACAGAAAGAAGGCTTCAACTGCCAGCGTTACAATGGGGTGACGATTGCGCTCGATACGACACTTACCGAAGAGCTGCTTGAGGAAGGGTTCGTCCGTGAGATCATCAGCAAGGTCCAGACCATGCGCAAGGAAAACGGCTTTGAGGTCACCGACCATATCACGGTCAGCCTCAGTGGCAATGAAAAACTTGCAAGCATCGTCAAGAAGAACGAAGCATATCTCAAGGAAATCACGCTGGCTGACACGGTGGTCTATGGCAGCCTTGAAGGTCAGGAAAAAGAATGGAATATCAACGGCGAGATGCTGACGCTTGCTGTGAAGTAAGTATCGGTTGATGCTTAGGGCCTTCCCTGCGGGGAAGGCCTTCTTATTGAAAACTTTTTGCTGCTGGCAGGAAAAGCGCGTGGCAATCAAGAACAGATATAGAGGAAAGCTAGGACCTAAGGGAGGCTCATTCGTGGCAGAGGATAGAATAGACGATATCGCCAGCACAAAGGTACAGGAACATGTCCATACGCATGTCTTAGCGGATGGTACCACCATCCAGCATACGCATGGTCATCTGCACAGCCATACGCAGACGAAAGCGGTGCTCAACCGCATGTCGCGGCTTATCGGCCATCTGGAGGCCATCAAGCGCATGGTGGAGGAGGGCCGTGACTGCAGCGAGGTGCTTGTGCAGCTTTCTGCGGTGCGCAGTGCGATAAATGGTGTCAGCAAGATCATTCTCAAAGACCATCTGGAGCATTGTGTCGTCGATGCTGTCAAAGAGAATGATAAAGATGCGATTGCCCAGCTCAACAAGGCAATCGACCAATTCATGAAATAGTGCAAAGGGTTGGGAGGCGGATCTCATGGAACAGATGCAGATAAAGGTAACACTCGAACAGGCAGGTGTGGATTACGATAAAGGGCTGGAGCGTTTTATGGGCAATGTGGCGCTTTATCATAAATTCCTGCTCAAATTCCTGGTGGATGGTTCGTATGCGGATTTTGTAAAGGAACTGGCAGCCGGAGATCTCGTCCTGGCAGAAAAGAGCGTTCATACGCTCAAGGGGACATCGGGCAACTTGAGCCTCATGCGGCTGTTTGAAGCGGCGGACGCAACGGTGCAGGCAATCCGGACCGGACAGGGCAGCGAGGAGATCAAAGAGCTGGCGGAAAAAGTCGGCGAAAGCTATGAGGAAACCTGTCAGGCTATCCGTCTCAGCATCGGCGAATGATCAAAAAACAAAAAGCCTTCTTCCATCGCGGAGAAGGCTTTTTGTTTTGGCGCGGTTTCTGTGACACATGTTACGGTAATTATCGGGAAAATCCGTTATCCTAATGCTTGTCGATTTTACAGGAAAACATTTGTATTTACGCTGTAAATAATGATAGAATCATAATGAGATGGTAAGACAAGTTACCCGTAGGAGGTTATTCATATGGCGCAGAATAGAATCGTAATCAGCCAGGTCATGATGCCGAGCCAGACCAATCCCAATGGCAATGTCCATGGCGGCGAGATCATGAAGATGATGGACTCGACGGCCTATGCAGCGGCGCGCCGCTATGCCCGTTCCAATGTGGTCACGGCCCGTGTCGATGAGCTGGAGTTCCATCTGCCCATCCTGATTGGCGATCTTGTGACCTGCACGGCGGAGATTGTGTTTGTGGGGCATAGCTCGATGGAAGTAGCAGTGAATGTCGATGTCGAGGATCTCGATCAGGAAGGCAAGCCGCAGCGTGCGCTTACGGCCTATTTCACGATGGTGGCTTTGGATCGCAACTCGCGCCCCAAACCGGTGCCGCCGCTCATCCTAGACACGGAGGAGGCCAAGCGGGCGTTTGAAGAGGGCCGCGAGCGCTATGAGGCGCATAAGGAGCGGAAAAGAATCCAGCGTGAGAAGGAAAAAGCCCGCCTGGCGGCGAAGAAGTCACCGAGAGAGCCGGAAGATGATCCGCGCAAAAAATAAAAATAGTTTACAGTTTTACAGATAAATGCTTGCAAAATGTATTTTTATGTGATATTGTAGTATGCAACACAGGGAAATGCATAGCAGAGGAATAGTACGTATCAGAAAGCTCCCAGCGAGTTGTCGGTTGGTGCAAGACAATAGTGGCATGATATGGAACTCGCCTTGAAGCAGCCCGCTGAACGCCGCAAGGCAAGTAAACCGGGACGGAGCCTGACCGTTAGCACAGGAGGACTTGATGGAGTCCGTATGAGGTGCCGGCAGGCACGAATTGGAGTGGTAACACGTAAGCTAGCCTTTCGTCTCTTGGAGATGAAGGGCTTTTATTTTTAGGAGGGATTCGCAGATGATGAATTATCAGAAGTACAGCAAGGGTTATTTCATGCCGCCAGAGATCGACCTGGAATGGGCGAAGAAGGATGCCCCGGACCATGCGCCCATCTGGTGTAGTGTGGATATGCGCGATGGCAATCAGGCGCTCATCACGCCGATGAACCTCGAAGAAAAGCTGGAATTCTATAAGATGCTCATCAAAGTCGGATTCAAGGAGATCGAGGTCGGTTTCCCGGCGGCGTCGGAGACCGAGTATGAGTTCCTGCGCCGTTTGGTCGAGGATGACCTGATTCCCGATGATGTGACGATCCAGGTACTCACGCAGGCCCGTGAGCATATCATCCGCAAGACCTTCGAGGCGCTCAAGGGCGTCAAGAATGCCATTGTACATGTCTACAACTCGACGTCGGTCGCTCAGCGCCAGCAGGTCTTCCGCAAGTCGAAGGAGGAGATCAAGCAGATGGCCGTCGATGGGGCCAAACTCCTCAAGCAGTTGACCGAAGAGGCCGGTGCTGACTATCGCTTCGAGTATTCGCCTGAGTCCTTTACAGGCACGGAGCCAGAGTATGCGCTCGAAGTCTGCAATGCAGTGCTCGATGTCTGGCAGCCGACGGCTGACCGCAAGGCCATCATCAATCTACCGGTGACCGTAGAGATGAGCATGCCCCACGTCTATGCGATGCAGGTGGCGTATATGAACAAGAACCTCAAATACCGTGAGAATGTCGTGCTGTCCCTGCATCCGCACAACGACCGTGGCTGCGGTGTCGCCGATACCGAGATGGGCCTGCTGGCTGGCGCTGACCGTGTCGAGGGCACGCTGTTCGGCAATGGCGAGCGCACGGGCAACGTCGATATCGTGACCGTTGGCATGAACATGTTTGCCCTTGGCGTAGATCCTGAGCTGGACTTCTCGCATATGTCCGAGCTGGTCGAGATCTATGAGAGCCTCACGCGCATGCAGGTCAGCTATCGTCAGCCGTATGCAGGCAAGCTCGTCTTTGCCGCCTTCTCGGGCTCGCATCAGGATGCCATCGCCAAGGGCATGAAGTGGAAGGAAGAGAAGAACCCCGACAAGTGGACCCTGCCGTATCTCTACATCGACCCGAAGGATGTCGGGCGCGAGTATGATGGCGATGTCATCCGCATCAACAGCCAGTCTGGCAAGGGCGGCGTCGGCTTCATCATGGAGCAGAAATACGGCATCGAGATGCCGAAGAAGATGCGCGAGGACTTCGGCTACTGCGTCAAAGGTGTTTCGGACCACAAGCACAAGGAACTCATGCCGGATGAGATCTTCCAGATCTTCCAGAATGAGTATGTCAACGTCACGACGCCGTATGAGCTCGACGACTTCATGCTCAAGAAGGAGCCGGACGGCACGCGTTCCGGCACGGTGGATCTCAAAGTCGATGGCAAGAAGGTCACGTTCCTGGCCAAGGGCAATGGACGTCTGGATGCAGTGTCGAATGCATTGCAGCAGAATCTCAATATCTCGTACAAGGACCTGACGTATAGCGAGCATGCCCTGGAGGTCGGCCAGAATTCCCGGGCAATGGCCTATATCGGCATCACGTCGGATGACGGCCATATCACCTGGGGCGCTGGCATGGATACCGATATCATCACGGCCTCCTTCCATGCGCTGTTCAGTGCCATCAACCGCATGAAAGCGGGAAAATAAAAATTTAAAAGTATTCTTCAGCAAAAGATGATATAATGGAATCGCATTTTTCTAAAGAACATGAAGGGTGATTCCATGAAGAAGACTATCATATCCTGTCTCCTGACGGCTGTCATCACCTTGGTGGCTGCTACGACGGTTTTCGTCATGGGGGCAGGATATTTTATTGGCAATTATGCTGTGCACTTCGGGCTGGAGCGTGGCACGGCGGAGAATCCGCAGGAACCGCCGCGTGCTTATGCGCTTTTGATGCCGCCTGAGGCAAGGCAGTTCAATAAACCGGAATATGAGAATGAAGTATGGGACTTGCAGGCAGCGGACGGCCTGCAGCTTGAGGCTACGCATTTTTCTCCCAGGCAGGACAGCGAGCGCTGGGTGATTATCGCGCATGGCTATGGCTGCACCCAGCAGAATTCTTGGTATATCGCCGAAAATTATCTGCTGATGGGATATCATGTATTGACGCCGGATTTGCGGGCCTCAGGCAACAGTGAAGGCAAGTACCTGACGATGGGCTATAAAGAGGGCGGAGATATTGCGGCCTGGGCCAGGCTGATTGCCAGGCGTCATCCGCAGGCCAGGATTATTCTGCATGGCGTGTCGATGGGGGCTGCGACGGTGATGATCGCTGCAGCGCGTGAGGATTTGCCAACGCAGACTGTGGCCTGTATCGAGGACTGCGGGTATACGAGTGCCTTCGATCTGCTCGTCCATCAGCTGACTGTCTCGTTCAACCTGCCGGCATTCCCGGCGATGAATCTTTTGGATTGGCGCTGCCAGAAGGTAGCGGGGTTCAGCCTGCATGATGCCGAGCCGGTGACGGCTGTGCGGCGGTCGAAGCTTCCCATCCTGTTCATCCATGGTAAGAAAGATACGCTGGTGCCGGTGGAGATGGCTGAGAAACTTTACAAAGAGGCGCGAGTGCCAGAAAAGAAATTACTGCTGATCGATGGTGCTATCCATGCAGCGTCGTCACAGAAGGATCAGGAACGTTATTTCCAGACGGTCAGTGATTTTGTCCGGCCGTATATGTATTGAGGGAGGAACTATATGAAGGCAGTGGTAACCCGGGTGAAGTCGGCGGCGGTGCGGATCGATGGCAAGGTCAACGGTGCGATCGAGCAGGGATTTCTCGTGCTGTTGGGGATCGGCCCGGAGGATGATGGGGAAACATGTGCCCATCTGGCCGAAAAGATTGCCAATGTGCGCGTGTTTTCCGATGAGGCTGGCAAGATGAACCGGAGCATCGATCAAGTGGGCGGCTCCTTCTTGGTCATCTCGCAGTTCACGCTTTACGCGGACCTCAAGAAACGGCGGCCGGGCTTCAGCCATGCGGCTAAGCCTGACTTGGCAGAGCCGCTCTACGAGCAGTTCATGCAGGAGCTGCGGGCGAAGGGCTTTGCGGTGGCGCATGGGGAGTTCGGTGCTGATATGCAGGTCGAGTCCATAAACGATGGGCCTGTGACGCTGCTGTTTGATACGGAGGAAGTATGAGCATGAACAAAGAGTTATTGCAGAAATATGCCCAGCTCGTCGTGAAGGTCGGCGTCAATCTGCAGCAAGATCAGATTCTCGTCATCAATTCGCCCATCGAGTGTGCGGATTTTGCCCGCACGATAGCGGAGGAAGCCTTCGCGGCGGGGGCACACGATGTCGTCGTGAGCTGGGGCGATGAGCTGCTGGCCCACATCCGCTACGCGGGCGGCAAGAAGGAGCTCTTCACGGAGTTCCCTGAGTGGCGGCGCAAGTTCTATACGGATTATGCCGAGCAGGGGGCGGCCTTCGTATCCATCGCGGCCCGCGATCCGGAAATCTTCAAGGATATCGATCCGGAAAAGCTCAAGCTCTCGCAGCAGGCCGCAGGAGCAGCGCTCTTGGAGTACCGGGCGCGCCTTATGAACAACCGCAATACCTGGTGTGTGGTCTCGGTGCCCACCAGGAGCTGGGCGCAGAAGGTCTTCCCCGCTGTCTCAGCCGATGAGGCTGTGGCAAAGCTCTGGCAGGCGATCTTCAAGACGGTACGCATCGAGGCAGGTGCCGACCCGGTGGCTGCCTGGCGCGAGCATATCGCTTTCCTGCAGAAGGCGGCCAAGTTCATGAACGATAATGCGTTTGTATCGCTGCACTATACGAATGACAGCGGTACTGACCTTACCGTCGAGCTGCCCGAGGGACATATCTGGGCTGGCGGTGCTGAGGACTCAGAGCTCGGCGTGCAGTTTGCGGCCAATATGCCGACGGAGGAAGTCTACACGCTGCCGAAGCGTGAGGGCGTCAACGGCACTGTGGCAGCGTCCAAGCCGCTGAACTTCAACGGTAATCTGATCGAAGGGTTCAAGCTGACCTTCCAGGAAGGGAAAGTCGTGGATTACTCGGCTGAAAAGGGTGAGGAGATCCTCAAGGGGCTGCTCGAGACCGATGAGGGTGCGCGCTATCTGGGGGAGGTGGCGCTGGTGCCGTACGATTCGCCGATCTCCCAGAGCGGTATCTTATTCTACAATACGTTGTTCGATGAGAATGCGTCGTGCCATCTGGCTCTGGGCAAGGCCTATCCGACCTGCATCGAGGGCGGCGAGTCGATGGACAGCGTGACGCTCTTGCAGCATGGCGTCAATGATTCGCTGCTGCATGAGGATTTCATGATCGGTACGCGCGACCTGGACATCGTCGGCACGACGAAGGATGGCCGGCAGGTACAGGTCTTCAAGAATGGCAATTTTGCCTTCTGATTGGCAAGGAAAAGGAAAGAGGTTGTTATGAAACAGGATTTATTGCGCCAAGGGATGCGCATTGTGTTGGTGCTGATGGCGGCAGCCGTCATGCTGATTTCGCCGGAGGCTGAGGCGGCCAAGCCGGTGGCGGCGGATTTTTCCTGCCGGCAGGTTTCGCTGGGGGCGGATAAGGATGCCGTGGAGAAGGTGTTCGGCAAGCCGGTTTATGACCGCACGGTACGCATCCAGGATGTACTGGTCAAGGAATGCGACTATGCAGATGACTACACGATCGGCTATTCCGTGGCGACGGGTGAGGTCATCGACATCATCGTCAAGAACAAGAAGTATGAGGCAAGAGGCGGCGTGCGCTATGGTGCGACCTCGGCTCTGATCCAGAAGACCTATGGTAAGCAGAAGGCCCAGAACTTCGGCGGTAACAAGTTCTATGTCTACGATAATCCCAAAAACAAGTTCCAGCATCTGATGCTGCAGGTGGATATGGACAATGGTGCTCTCGTGGTCATGCGCATCACGGGCCTGCCGATGAACGATGAAGAGATCGAGGCGCTGATGCAGGAGCGTCCGGAACTCTTTGAAGAGCCGGAAGATAAGAGCGTATCGCTGAATATGGCGGGGAAGGAAATCGATATGTCTGATCTGCCGGCAGCTCAGCCGGTTAAGCTGGGAGGTTTGACGGAATGATTCAGCTGCGGATGCTGGAGCATCGCCTGCTGCGTTATGCAGGCATCACGCTGGGTTGCTTGATTGCCAGCTGCTCCATCAATCTGTTCCTGGTACCGTCGCACTTGCTGACAGGCGGCGCGACGGGCATTGCTATCATTGTTTACTATCTGGCCCAGCTGCCCATCGGTCTGCAGACCTTTGCCTATAACCTGCCGCTGCTGGCAGCGGCTTGGAAGACCCTGGGGCGCGGCTATACCTTTGATGTCATCATTGGCACGGCGATCTTCTCGTTCTGCCTGGATTTCACGCGCTTCCTCAACGCCTATGCACCAGTCAACGATATCATGCTCGCAGCCATCTTCGGCGGTGTCTTCAATGGCATCGGCTATGGACTGGTATTCCGCATGAACGGCAGTACCGGTGGCTTTGATATCATTGGCGCGATCGTCAAGAAGTATTATTCGCTCAACATGGGCGGCGTCATCTTCGGCTTCAACTGCGTCATCATGCTGGTGGCAGGCTTCCTGTTCGGCGTGGCTCCGGCCATGTTCACGCTGATCTGCATGTATATGAATGCGATGGTTACCGACAAGGTCATCGCGGGCTTCAACAGCCGCAAGGCGGTGCTGATCGTCTCCAACCGTTCGGAGCACATCGCGGAGGCCATCATGGAGGTAGGTCGCGGCGTCACCTTCCTGCACGGGCAGGGAGCCTTCACGCGGCGGGAGCGCAATGTCGTCTTCGTCGTCGTGACGCTTACCCAGGTCGCGAAAATCAAGATGATCGCCAATGCCATCGACAGCGATGCATTCATGATCATCATGTCGGCCAACGAGGTCATGGGGCGGGGGTTCAGCTCGCCGGGCATACGCGTGGGGAATGTCATCAAGCGTTATGAAGGGAAGGATACATAATGGATCTGTCAGTCACGTATCTGCTGAACAGCGGCTTTATCGTGGAACTCGGCCGCACGCTGCTCGTCTTTGATGATTTCGAGGATCAGCAGGATCTGGTGGGGCAGGCCATCCGTGCGGGCAAGCATGAGGCGGTGTACCTCTTTGCCTCCCATGCCCATTTCGATCATTTCGATGCGCATATCCTGAGCTACCAGCAGGAGGCGGCGCGCTATGTATTCGGCTATGACATAAGGCGGACGAAGCGCGGCCGGATGTTCCCGCAGGAAAAGGTCACCTATATGCGCCCGTATGAGGAATGGGAAGATGCCTGCATTAAGGTAGAATCCTATGACTCCACCGATATCGGGGTGGCGTTCCGGGTTACAGACAAGGCGACCGGCAAGAGCATTTTCCATGCCGGCGACTTCAACTGGTGGGATTGGACCGGAGAGACGGCAGAGAACCGCAAGCTCGCAGAGAATGCCTTCCGCAAGCAGCTGAAGCGGCTCGAAGGCATGCAGGCGGCACTGGCATTCTTCCCGGTCGATGGCCGTCTCGGTCCGATGCAGGACAAGGGCGCCCGGGAATTTGTCCGCGTGACGGATATTGGTGCGCTCATCACGATGCATGACCTCACGGAATCCGGCTGGCAGCCAGCAGCGGACTTTTTCCCCGCAGGGCGCAGCTTTCCCGTCTGGTCGCCGCAGTATCCGGGGGAACAGCGGACGTTCTCCGTCTGAAGGATTTGTGGTTGAAATGGCAGGAGGTTATAAGGTAAAATGAAGAAGATATTGATTATGCTGCTCGCAGGTATCATGATGCTGACTAGCGGATGCCTGGCCGTGGGCAGTGCAGACAATGGAGGAAACAAGAAAGTGGCTAATCGCATTGCAGTAATCCAGACGAATAAGGGTACGATTGAAATCGAGCTTTTCGAGGACAAGACGCCGATTACGACGAAGAATTTCATCGATCTGGCACAGAAGGGCTTCTATGATGGCATCATTTTCCATCGCGTCATCGATGGGTTTATGATCCAGGGCGGCGATCCGACTGGCCTTGGTACGGGCGGCCCAGGCTACACAATCGAGGATGAGTTCCGCGATGATTTGACGTTTGACGGTGAAGGCATCCTGGCGATGGCCAATACGGGCATGCCGCATACGGGCGGCAGCCAGTTCTTCATCACGCTGGCCAAGACGCCGTGGCTCAACAATCATCATACGATTTTCGGCAAGGTCGTAAAGGGCATGGATGTTGTCCGCGACATCGGCCATACGCAGACTGGCTTCCAGGATCGTCCGGTCCATGACGTCGTGATGGAAAAAGTCACCATCAAAGAAGCAGAATAATGGCTGCTGCCTACACCTATATCCTTGTATGTGGGGACGGCAGCCTCTATACCGGTTGGACGAATGACCTGGAAAAACGGGTAAAGACGCACAATGCCGGGCAGGGCGCGAAGTATACGCGCTCGCGCCTGCCTGTGCGTCTTGTCTATTTCGAGGCCTTTGCGGACAAACGCGAGGCGCAGAGCCGTGAGTATCAGATAAAGAAGCTTACGCGTGCACAGAAGCTGGCGCTCATTGACAAGGGTTCAAAAAATAATTATAATGAATTAGTTACCATAGAATAATCATATGAATTTGCAAAGGGGCGTTTCTACATGGCAGATAAAAAGGTCATGCTGACCGAAGACGGCTATAATAAACTGGTGGAAAAAGTAAACTATCTCAAGAGCGTACGCCGCATTGAGATTGCCGAGCGCCTGAAGGCAGCAATTGCCCTCGGTGACCTTTCGGAGAACTCCGAGTACGATGATGCGAAAAACGAGCAGGCCTTCCTCGAGGGTGAGATCCAGGAACTCGAGGCTAAGATCCGCAACTCGGACATCATCAAAGCTGGCAGCGGCGATGTCGTCCAGATGGGCTCGAAGGTTGTCGTCCTCGATGTGGAATTCGCCGAGGATGGTCCGCAGACGTTCATGATTGTCGGTTCGACGGAGGCTGATCCGGACGAGGGCAAAATCTCCAATGAGAGCCCGCTCGGCCAGGCACTGCTCGGTCAGAAGGTCGGCACGACGGTTGACGTGCATGCGCCGGCTGGCATCATCCAGTACAAGATTGAAGAAATCAAAGGCTAAGAATCGCAGGAATAGATAGGAGAATTCGCTTTTATGGCAGAGAATAAGGAAAATCAGCAGGGCCAGGAGCAGGATCTCAACGAGATGCTCAAGGTCCGCCGCGAGAAGATGGAAGCGTTCAAGGAAATCGGTGTAGCTCCGTTCGGCCATCGCTATGAGGTCACGGCCTATGCTGCCGACATCAAGGCAGAGCACGATGGACTTGAAGGCGACGAAGAGGGCCCGGAAGTCTATATCGCCGGCCGCCTTATGGCTATCCGTGGCCATGGCAAGGCTTCGTTCTGCACGCTCAACGACCGCACGGGCAACATCCAGGTCTACTTCAAGGTCGACGTGCTCGGCGAGGAGAAGTATAAGCAGCAGTTCCGCAAGCTCGATATCGGCGATATCGTCGGCATCCGTGGTGTCGTGTTCAAGACGCATCGCGGCGAGGTCACGGTACGTGTTGAAGACTTCGATCTGCTGAGCAAATCCCTGCGTCCGCTGCCGGAGAAATTCCATGGCCTGCAGGACGTGGATATCCGCTATCGCCAGCGCTATCTCGATCTCATCATGAACCAGGATGTCCGCGATACGTTCCGCAAGCGCACGCAGATCATCCGCGCTGTCCGCGAGTATCTCGATGCGCGTGACTATCTGGAAGTGGAGACGCCGGTCCTGTCGACGATTGCCGGTGGTGCAGCGGCCCGTCCGTTCATCACGCATCACAATACGCTGGGCATCGACCTCTACCTGCGCATCGCCACGGAGCTCAACCTCAAGCGCTTGATCGTCGGCGGCCTCGATCGTGTCTATGAGATCGGCCGCATCTTCCGCAACGAGGGCATGGATGTCCGCCATAACCCGGAGTTCACGTCCATCGAGTTCTATCAGGCCTTTGCTGACTATCAGGACATGATGGACCTGACTGAGGGCATCGTGGCCAATGCCGCAGAGAAAGTCCTCGGCACGACGGTCATCAACTACCAGGGCGTCGAGATCGACCTTTCGAAGGTAAAACGCATCAGCATGAACGATGCGGTAAAAGAGGCTACGGGCAAAGACTTCATGGCTTGCGAGACGGTCGAAGAGGCCCGCAAGCTGGCGGATGAGATTGGTGTGCCGTACGAACAGCGTCACGGCATCGGCGGCATCCTCAACGCTGCTTTCGAGGAGAAGGTGGAAGAGACGCTGATGCAGCCGACCTTCATCACGGGCCATCCGACGGAGATCTCGCCGCTGGCAAAACGCAACGCTGACGACCCGCGCATCACGGACCGTTTCGAGTTCTTCATCTATGGCCGCGAGCTGGCCAATGGCTTTACGGAGCTCAACGACCCGATCGACCAGAAGGGCCGTTTCGAGGATCAGCTCAAGCAGCGTGAAGCTGGCGACGATGAAGCCCATGGCATGGACGAAGACTTCGTCACGGCCCTGGAGTATGGCCTGCCGCCGACGGGCGGTGTCGGCATCGGCATCGACCGTCTTGTCATGCTGCTGACCGATGCTGCTTCGATCCGCGATGTCCTGCTGTTCCCGACGATGAAACCGCTGGGGACGCCGGCACCGCTGGCTGAGGCACCGGCAGCTGCTGTACCGGAGAAGATTGACTTCTCGAAGGTCGAGGTCGAGCCGCTCTACGAGGATATGGTCGACTTCGATACGTTCTGCAAGTGTGACTTCCGCGCCGTCAAAGTCAAAGACTGCGTTGCTGTCAAGAAGAGCAAGAAGCTCCTGCAGTTCACCCTCGATGATGGCACGGGCACGGATCGCACGATCCTTTCCGGCATCCATGCCTTCTACGAGCCGGAGCAGCTCATCGGCAAGACGCTCATGGCCATCGTCAACCTGCCGCCGCGTGCCATGATGGGCATCGAGTCCTGTGGCATGCTGATTTCCGCCGTCCACACGGAGGAAGGCGAGGAGAAACTGCACCTGCTGCAGCTCGACCCGCATATCCCGGCTGGCGCAAAAATGTGCTGAATGGTCAAACTTGACATTTGACATTTGACTTTTGACTTTTGACTTTTGACCGGTCAAATCTGACTTTTGTTGGATTTGACCGGTCATTTTTGCTAGAAAACCCCTTGAGGAACGGTCAGGATATGGAGAGTATGCTATAATAAAAATATCCAGATTCGCGAAAAGGACGTGACAATCATGGCAAGAGTATTCTCGGAAGATTCGCGCGTAAAGATTCCGGCGCTGCTGCATCTTACCCGTCTAGGCTACCGGTATCGGCGGTTGAAAGATATTCGTGCACAGTTGGACTTTGAAACGAATATTGACAGACAGATGCTTCGTGAGGCTATGAACAGGTTGAATCCGTCTTTGCTTGCCGAGCCGTTGACCGATGAAGAGTTTCAGGTTATTTTAGCGGAACTTACGGACAGCTTGGCTGGTGATGACCTCGGAAAAGCATTCTTTGTGAAATTGCAGCAGGGAATAGTCTGCCGTGGGGAGACGATGCGGCTTATTGATTTTGACCAGTCGGCGGAAAATGACTGGTCAGTAGTAACGGAGCTGCCCTGCTTGGTTGACCGGTCAAGTGAGACGGGGAGCTTTCGTCCGGATATCACGGTATTTATCAATGGTCTGCCCTTGGCATTCTGCGAGGTGAAGATTCCGAATAACCTCAAGGGAATGCAGGCAGAGTATGAGCGCATGAACAAGCGCACGAGCAATGTGAAGTATCGCCGGTTCCTCAATATCACACAGCTTATGGTATTTTCCAATAACATGGAGTATGACGATACAGAAGTTGTGCCGATTTCGGGGGCTTTTTATGCGACGAATGGGCGTGGACATTTATTCTTCAGCCACTTTCGCGAAGAAGATAAAGCTATCTATGATGGTGTAGCGGCACTGGAACCAGAGGTTGAGTCGCTGGTCTTGCAGGATACGAATATGGCAATCCTCAAGGGACGCTCGGATTATGTGCTCAATTGCAATCCAATGACACCGACTAATCGGATATTGACTTCGTTATTCATCAAGGAACGCTTCCTTTGGCTGCTGCATTATGGGATTACCTATGTTGAGAAGGTAAATGACAAAGGTGTTGTAGAGCTGGCTAAGCACTTGATGCGTTATCAGCAATTCTTTGGTGCTGGGGCGATTGCGCGTAAAGTGGAACAATTGCGGCAAGGAGACAGCGGGGGGTCTGCTGATATTTGCTGCATCGATGGAGGCAACAATCTAGAGCTTGCGGCAGAATTGCCGCATTATGGCAGCAACAATATCGGGAAGAAACGTCAGGCGCGTGGGGGTGTGATTTGGCATACCCAGGGAAGCGGCAAGACGGAACTGGCTTTTTATAATGTCCATATCCTGTCAGACTTTTATGCAGCGCATCGCATGGTTGCCAAGTTCTATTTCATTGTTGACCGGCTGGACCTCATGCAACAGGCGGCAGATGAATTCCGCGCCCGTGGCTTGAATGTCGTGGAAATCGGTACGCGTGCTGAGTTCACGGAAAATATACAGAGTACCAGTGAACAGACACTTACTGGTGGTCTGGTCATGAATGTAGTCAACATCCAGAAGTTTGGTGACGATGCCGTAACGAAAGAGCCTGACTACAATGTGAATATCCAGCGTGTCTATTTTATCGATGAAGTTCATCGTGATTATCGTGCGGATGGTTCGTTCTTGGCGCGGCTCGTAAATTCTGACCGCAGGGCAATCATGTTTGGGCTTACAGGAACGCCGCTTATCGGCAAAGTGCGGACGAAGGATCTCTTCGGTGACTATATCCATAAATACTATTACAATCAGTCTATTGCTGATGGTTATACGTTGCGGCTTATCCGTGAGGGCATCAAGACGGAGTATCGGCTGCAGCTGAATGCGGTGCTGGATAAGCTCAGCGAGGAAGTCAGAAAAGGGCTTATCCAGAAGAAGGATTTGACCTGTCACGAGAATTATGTGAACCCATTGGTCGACTATATCGAAGAAGATTTCACTGGCTCGCGGCTGCTGTTAGGGGATGGTACCATCGGCGCGATGGTGGTGGCAGATTCCAGCCAGCAGGCGCAGGCAATCTATGAGGAGCTGAGCAAGCGTGGCACGTTCCGTGCGGCACTGGTGCTTTCGACCATCGGCGAGACGAAGGAAGAACTCAGGGAGAAAAGGGATGCCTTCAAGCGGGGTGAGGTCGATATCCTTGTAGTATTCAATATGCTGTTGACAGGCTTTGATGCTCCGCGCTTGAAGAAACTCTATCTCGGCCGCGTCATACGCGACCACAGTCTGCTCCAATGCCTGACCCGTGTCAATCGTCCTTATCATCAGCTGCGTTACGGCTATGTGGTGGACTTTGCTGATATTCGGGCAGCCTTTGACAAGACGAATCAGGCGTATCTGGCCGAGCTGCAGGATGAGCTTGGCGATGACTTCGAGCAGTTCTCCAGCATCTTCAAGACGCCAGAGGAAATCAATGAAGATTTGCGGCAAATACATGATAAGCTCTTTTCCTTTGATACCGATAATCTGGAGAACTTCCAGCGGCAGATTTCCACCATCGAGAATAAGGATGAAGTGATGGAACTGCGCCGTGCCTTGGCGCTATACAAGGAGCTCTACAATCTCGCGCAGTTGTTTGGCTATGAGGAGCTGGTGGCAAGTCTTGACCGTGACAAGATACGCACGTTGTATCAATTGACGGAACAACGTTTGCAATTGCTGCGGGACAAGGAGGCTCTGCAAGCCCCAGAGGACATTGATAGTCTGGTAGAGCTGGCAACGCAGGATCTCCAGTTTTCCTTCCGCAAGATAAGTGAGGGAGAACTTTCCTTAGCAGATGCTTTTGCCAGCAAGAGACGGCAGACGATTGGCGAGTTCGGACGCAACCAGGATAAGAAAGACCCTGAATTTCTGAAGCTTTGGGAGGAGCTGCGGCGGATTCTCGAAGGGCACGATATCCAAGAGATGACGCTGGAGGAAATGCAGGCACAGGATAAGCAGCTAGAAATCCTGCGCCAGAAAATGCATGACCTCAATGCGGCAAACAGCAGGCTGACTGAACGCTATAGCGGCGACCAGCGCTACATGCGGCTGCACAAGAATCTGTTGCGCGACGGTCTTATCGCGTCGCCGAGCCTCTTGTATGATTTCCTGCAGGATATGAAGTCTTTTATCGACGACAGCCTGCTGCATAAGGATACGATACTTGCGAATGAGAATTTCTTTGTCCAGACTTTGTGGCGGGAAATCAAGCAGGAACTGAGCGGCAAACTGCCGCTCAATGCCGGAATCGTGAAGGCTATCGGCAATGAAATCAAAAACGAATACATCCAGTAAGGAGAATATATGCAATTACAATCTGAAAAACAAATCATCTACAGTCTTATAGATGACCTCAAAGCCATTTGCTCGAACTATGGTCTGGGCAACAGCGGCAATGAGTATAAAATCATCACGGAGACATTCCTTTATAAATTCCTCAACGATAAATTCCTTGCTGGCATCAAAGAGCTGCCAGATTTTACGGGCAAGTCGACGAAAGAGTGTGAACAGCAGCTATCTGACATGTCAGAAGACGACTTCGAGTTCCTGATGATGGACTTAGACCCGCGTGTTGCGCGCATCCGGCCTGAAGATTCTATCAGCAGCCTGTTCTCGCGCAAGGGAGAGGAAGGGTTCCATACTACCTTTGATAATGCCTTGCTCCATATCGCCGAAGGGAACAAAGAAGTATTCTCCGTGGCCGCAGGTGCACAGAATCGTGTGCGGCTCTTTGATACTCTGTCAAATCTCGTCACGGAAGTCGAGCGGCAGGACGATTTCTGCCGGGCCATCATCAATAAACTCAATGCTCAGAGCTTCGATGCTGTTTTCCAGCAGAAGTACGATTTCTATGCGGATATCTTTGAGTATCTTATCAAGGATTATAACAAGGACAGCGGTCAGTATGCTGAGTATTATACGCCACATTCCATCGCCCAGATTATCGCTAGAATCATTGCCCCGGAGGGCGCACAGAATGTCAGCATCTATGACCCTGCCGCTGGTTCGGGAACGCTGGTACTGACCCTGGCCGAGCAGATTGGGGAGGAGAACTGCACCGTCTACACCCAGGACATCAGTCAGAAGTCCAACGAAGTCCTGCGGCTGAACCTTATCCTCAACAATCTCGTCGATAGCCTGTCCCATGTCATTCAGGATGATACCTTGGTTCGCCCCCGTCATTTGGCAGAAGACGGCAAAAGCATCGAGAAGTTTGACTACATCGTCAGCAATCCGCCCTTCAACACCGACTTCAGCGAAACCCGCGACCAGTTGGCTGGCGAAGGCTATAAAAAGCGCTTCTTCGCGGGGGTTCCAAATATTCCCAAGAAGAAAAAGGAAAGCATGGCCATCTATCAGATGTTTCTGCAGCATATCATTGTCAGCATGAAAGAGGGCAAGGGCAAAGCTGCCATCGTCGTGCCCACAGGCTTCCTGACCGCCGCCACGGGCATTCCCTATAAGATTCGTCAGCACATCGTCAAGAAAAAACTCCTGCGCGGTGTAGTTTCCATGCCCAGCAATATCTTCGCCAACACGGGCACCAATGTTTCCGTGGTATTTCTCGATGCCGCTGGCACAGAGGACGAAAAAGTCCTGCTGGTTGACGCGTCAAATATGGGGGAAAAAGTCAAGCTCGAAGGCACCAAGAACCAGCGCACCTATCTGAGCAAGGAAGAGATGGAGCAAATTGTCACCACCATGAACGAGCGCCAGGAAATCGACGATTTCAGCGTCCTCGTCAGTCTCAAGGACATTGAGCAGAAGAAATGCTCCTTCTCCGCAGGCCAGTATTTCAAGGTCAAGATAGAATACGTTGACTTGACCCCGGAAGAATTCCAACAGAAAATGGCTGACTATGAACAGCAGCTAAAAACATACTTCGCCGAAGGGCATAAGCTCGAAGAAGAAATCCTCAAGGGGATAGGAGAGTTGAAGTATGAGTGATACGATCTCAAGTATAGCGCAAGTCATAGATAGCCTACATTCTACACCACAATACCAAAATACAGGATATTCAATGGTTCGTGTAGTAGATATAAATAATGAATTTCTATCTTTAAAAAGATGTTCTAAAGTTGACGAAGATACATATGTCAAACATAATAAGAATCATCATCCCCAGCGTGGTGATATTATTATTACACGAGTTGGTTCATATGGGATGGTAGGATATGTTGATACAGATGAAAAATTTTGTTTAGGACAAAATCTATCAATTATTCATCCTCAAAACTTTGAGGATGGAAAATTTCTTTATTATTACATATTATCTCCTTTTATGCAAAAGATAATATATGGAAATATTGGAGGTTCTGCATACAAGTGCTTGGGGCTTGAGGATATTCGGAAGCTGCCGTTAAAGGTAAAAGGATTAAAACGGAGAGAGATAGGGGAGTTCCTTTATCGCATAGATAAAAAGATTAATACTAACAACAGTATTATTGAGGTGCTTGAATCCATGGCCAAGACCCTATACGACTACTGGTTCGTCCAATTCGACTTCCCCGATGCAAACGGTCGCCCCTACAAAACCAGCGGCGGCAAGATGGTATGGAACGAAGAACTAGGCAGAGAGATTCCAGTAGGGTGGGAAACTGGACAGGTGAGTGATTTAGGTGATGTAGTTGCTGGGGGAACACCTAGTACAGAACATCCAGAGTATTTTATACTTGATGGAATAGCTTGGATTACTCCGAAGGATATGTCCTTATTGGATGGCAAGTATATTTTCCATGGAGCAACGGACATATCAGGAGAAGGGTTGAAAAACAGTTCCGCTAAACTGATGCCAGCAGGTTCGGTGGTATATACAACTAGAGCCCCTATTGGCTATGTTGCCGTGGCAGGAAATGATGTTTGTACAAATCAGGGATTCAAGTCTGTGGTGCCGAAAGAACATATAGGGACTGAGTTTGTGTATTACACATTGAAGTCACTAGAAGAGCACTTCAAAAATGTTGGAAATGGCTCTACCTTTAGTGAGGTATCTAAAGAAACTTTTTCAACAGTTCCTATATGTATCCCACCGCAAGAGATAATCAGGGAATTTAGGACTCTTGTCAATAAATGGAGTCATATGCAAAAGAAGACGCAGTTGGAAAATAGAAAACTCATTGATTTGCGAGATTTTCTTCTCCCGATGCTAATGAACGGTCAAGTCACATTCTGTTCATAGTGTTGATTAGAG